>JAYVVU010000074.1:0-12407 GCA_043786755.1 Actinomycetota bacterium | reverse complement strand
CTTCCTTGCACGATCCCTTGTACGCCTTCGGCGTTGTCCACGTCGCCACATAGACACCGCGACCCAAATACTTGAGACCGTGATTGAGAGTGAGCGTCACTGGCGCATTGTTGGGCACGACCTTCGTGCCGCGACATTGCGAACTCGTCGTGACGCTGATTGTCACTCGATCTAGCGTCGAAACCGCGCGGCTCGACGAATCCAACAGCACCCACTTCATCGTGATCGGCTTGCCCGCGTTCACGACCGAGGGTGAGATGCCGAACCGAGGCGAGACCCAAAGGAACGTCCACGAAGGAAACGACGTCGGCGGCGTTCCACCGGAGATCGGAGTTGTGGTTCCTTTGATCGTCACCGTGACGCCCGTGCCGACAACGTTGCTGATCGTGAGCTTGCCGTTCCGCGCGACGTCGACCTTGGCTGTCGCCCCGGCTGGAATAGTGACGAATGTGTCGTTGGAGATACGAACTCGAACTCGACCAGTCGCAACCTTGGCGGTGATCGAACCGCAGGTGATGGTGACCGACGTGCCGGAGTCGACATCGACAGGGAAGCCGCACTGCGACACCGTCATTGCACGCACCGGCTCGCCACTGCTGAGCCGCGGCACGTAAACCGTCACGCCTTCCGGTGCTGGTGCGTCGAGCACCACCGCACTCAGACCGTTGGCGTTAGTGACGCTGCCAGTGGTGCCTGCGTGATCGTCCCAACCTGCCCCGGCATCAACAGCGTTGCTCACGCCGTCGTTATCCGTGTCGCCGCCATCGTTTGGCCAACTCGACGGCGCAGCCGCGAGCGTTACGAGCACTTCGTCGCCTTGACCAATGTCGTGAATGTCGTCGTTGAGCGTGAGCGCACGCCGTGGCGGATCGGCCCAGTTCCACAGCACGTAGCCGACCATGCCGGCGCGGAACTCGGCCAGCATTTTCGTAGTGAGCTTCTGCGCTCGCACCGCAGTCGAGTTGCCAACCTCCGGAAACTGCAATCCAGACTCGCCGACGAAGGTCGGCTTGTTCAACGCTCGGCATTGCTCTAGGCGCTTCGCGATGCCGTTGTACTGATCGCCGGCGATCGGGTCGTTGGGCTGTTGGTAGTCGTGCACCGAGCACAGGTCGATGTTCGCGTTGCCGTGCAGCGTCGAGTAGTTCGCGTTGTCCGAGCCACATTGGCCGCCGCCGATGGTGCCGAGGCTGACGAGGTGATTCGGATCGGTTGTCTTGATCAGCGCTGCGATGTCGGTCGTAAAACTGTTGAGCAGCGTGGCAGCGTTCACCGCACACGCGCCATCCTTGGAGACCTTTACCTCCGGCTCGTTGAGAATCTCCCACGCCATGATCGTCGGGTTATTGCGATAGCGCGCCACGACTTCAGCAACCCACGCGCGATAGGTAACGATCATCCCGGCGTCGATGTCGGTGTTGTAGCCACCGCCATACCACGTGTCGGTCTTGTACTTGCCGCCCGCACCGTTGAGCCCATCGCAGTCGGCCCACTGGTTGCCCAACGTGGCGATCAACTTCACGCCCTTGGCCTCAGCAACGGCAAGCGTGTGATCGAACGATGTCCAATCGCGCGCGCCGCCTGTAGTTGCTAGCGGCTGGAAGAACCACGAGCGAATGACCTGCGGATTGCCCATCTGATCGATCGCCGTGGCGAACGCATTGCCGCTGCCGAATTGCCCACCGCATGCACCGGTGTTGTTCGCCTCGTACACGTTCATTCCGGTGAAGCGGAACGGCTGCCCCTCGTACATCAGTTGCTGCCCGCTGCGTGTTACAAAGCTCGCCGCCCCCGGACCATCCCACCGATACGCCTTGTATGTTCCGTTGTCTTCGCGATTCACGAAGAACGAGGTTCCATCGGCACGCGTCGTCAGGGCATTTGCCAGGATGGTGATGTAACCAACGCTGCCCGCAAAGTCGGTGATTGAGCCGGTGAGGACCCGCTGACTGGTTGCCCCTGACGCGAGATCGACGGTGCACAGCACTGCGGTTCCAACGAAGCCGGGTGTCGTCGTCGGTGAACCACCGCTCAAGGTGCCGTCGGAGTAGGTGATGGTGCTCAGCACTCCGTTGTCAGCCCAGTGGCGCTGATCGTTCACCGTGCCATCATCGATCGCGTCGTCGCATGTTGTGCGGCGATCGGCAACCACAGTGACCGCCCCAGCCGCATCGACGCGAACAGTGCGGCTGGTCAACAACGTGTATGGCGAAACCGTCATCCATGTGCCTTCTCGGAAGTAGGCAGCGCCGTCGGGCGTGAATCCGATGAGCTCGCTCCCAGCCCCCGCTACCGCCACCAACTGGTACACGGTCGTGATGACGCCCGTGGTGCCATCGATGCGTCGAACGCTCTGCGGCCCACTCGGTGGCCCATCGAGAAACCAGATCGAGTTGCTGTCATCAACGAAGAGACCGTCCTTGTACGCGAGATAGTCGATGGCGAGGCCTGCGTCTGTCGCGGGCCCGCCATCGCCGGACGCAACAGTTGAACCATCACCAGCGACGACGTTGAGCAACCCGGTCGTTAGGTCGATCCGATAGATCCGTGCTCCGAGTCCGAACGTGTCGCCTGCGGAGAAATAGAGAGCACCATCGGGTCCGAACGCGAGCGTGCGACCCCAATTGATTCCGACACTGAGAGCAGGTACGCCGTCAGCCGGCAAATACGTTACTGGCGCGCCCGCTGAGCCTGCTCCCGCGACTCGTTGGGTGCTGCCCGTCTCATCGTCAACCTTGTAGATGCCGTCGTAGTCGCGGATGTACAGGTAGCCGCCGTGTTCGAGAATGGTTTCGGCGTACACCGTGAACGCGATCTGATTACCGGGTACCGGGCCAACCGGGTTCGGAGGTCCCCATGGCATCAACCCACCAGCGAGTTCGGTGACGTCGCCGTCGGCGGCGCTAGCGATGTGCGCCGGCGGCGAGAAGGTGGCGAGGCACGCGGCGACCATGGTCGTCACTAGGACGGCCAGTCGGATCAGCCCTTTCGGCGTGCGTGCTGCGTTCATCGAATCAACCCCCCGATTCTCAACATGACAGGGAACACTACGGCGTTGCCCGTGGCAACCGCTCACCGTGGCCACCGGCGGCTCCTGTATCAAGAAGTGACGAAGTGTCTAGTCACTTCCGGCCAATACCGCTCCCCTAGGGGCAAACCCATGCCGATAGTTGAGTCGACCAACTGGACGGCGCCCCATGAAGCACTTGGTGGACAACAACAGAACGACAGCAAAGGACCCGCGCGGGCTCCACATTGTCGACGAGCTCCAGGGTCCACTTGTCGGCGAAGGCCGTTTCCGCCGCATGGTGCCCTTCGCTGTGACCGCGACCCTCAGCGTCGCAATCGCCGTGCCCACGACGTCCTGGACGAAGCCTGGCTTGGCCCTCGTCGCTCACGTTCTGCTGATCAGCGCGATCGTGGGCGCAATGTTGGTTCCGTGGCACCGGATCGCTCGCCACGCGCAGCTACTCCCAGTTTTCTTGTTCCTCATCGCCACCGTGATGTTGACGATTGCAACCGGCGACGGCATCGGCTCTCCGTTCGTGTCGCTATCGGTGCTGCCGTTGATGTGGCTGGCAATTTATGAACACCGAGTCGCTGTCGTGGTCGCGGCAGTGCTTGCCGGGGCGGGGCTGTCGATCGCCCAACCAGCCGACGACTCGGTGCTCTCCACCAACGGAATGTTGACCACGACCGTCTTCATCGTTGTGTGCGCAGGAATGGGCATCACGCTGCACGGCGTGGTCGCAGATGCGCGCCGAGTTACCCGCGCGCTAGGCGGCCAGCAGTTCGCCTTAGAGCAGAGTGCAGCGGTACTCGACGCGTTGCCCGAGCGCGTCAGTCGTTACCGCATCTCCGACCATGTCGTCACCTACTGCAATCCGGCGTGGGCCTCGCTATACGGCGTCGACCCGGTCGGTCGAGTTCTCGATGAGTTTCTGTCCGCAGACGAGGTGGTCGGCTTGCGTTCACAACTGGAGTTACTGAGTCCGGAGTCGCCGATCCTTGTGGACACCAGCCCGCGGGCGACACCTGGCCCCGATCCAAGATGGTTGGAGTGGGTCGATCGCTACGTGATCGGTGCAGACGGACCGGAGATCCTCTCCATTGGTCGCGATGTCACGCTGCGCCACCATGCCGAGATGCAGCTGGCAGAAAGCGAAAAACGATTCCGTGAGCTTGCCGACAAGTCGGCCGACGTCGTGTGGCGCATCAGCACTGAACCGACTCCGCACTTCGACTACATCAGCCCTTCGACGGAACGGATCATTGGCTATCCGCCCTCGTACTTCCTCGAAGACTTCAAGCACATTCTCAACATTCTCGACGCTGAGGGCATCAAGACGATCGCCCAAGCTCTGAACGGCGAGCGATTGCCAGACCACTTCGACTTTCGCTTTCGCCACGCCGACGGCTCAGTTGTCATTGGCGAGACGCGCTCAGCGTTCGTCTCCGGCGGGTTGCAGGGTGTCAGCCGTGACGTAACAGAACTCCGCCGTCTACAAGCTGAAATGGAGGCGCTCGCGCTGCGCGATCCACTAACCGGGTTGGCCAACCGCCGACTCTTCAACGAGCTTCTCGAAGCCGACTTGGCTCGTTCGCAACGCAGCAATCTCCCGTTGGCTGTCGCGTTCCTTGACCTCGACGGTTTCAAAAACGTGAACGACGTATACGGCCATGATGCTGGCGATGTTGTTCTGCGCGAGGTCGGTCGCCGCTTGCAGAAGATGGTCCGCGGTGCCGACACGGTCGCTCGGCTCGGCGGCGACGAATTCGTGATCGTGTACGCACCCAACGACGCGAACTCGTTCAACTTGATTGCGCGCCTAGATCGGTCGCTGTCGGAACCAATCTGGATCACGGCTTCGACGCCCGTGTTCTGCCCAGCCAGCGTTGGCGTCGCGGATACAACGGTTGTCGGGTACGACAGGACTGCACTGCTCGCCGCCGCCGACGAAGCGATGTACGAAACAAAACGAGCCCGACGCGCAGTTCGCGCGGATCTGGCTCACACATGACTGGTCGCAACGTTTCGTACCAAATCAAGACGATCGGCGACCGCACGATTACATCGGCTCGCGTCGCAGCAACTCCGGGACCAATTATTGCGCTCGTGGTCGGATTAGCGTGCGTAGCGCTCGGCCTGTCGGTCTTTTGGACGGGCGACGCCTCGGCGACGGCCGCTGGCTTCTGGCCACCCGCAGGGCTGGCGTGGCGAGGAGTTCCTCGCGCTGCTTCCGCGTACCGACCGAGCCGGGGCGCTCGCCATCGCCGAACGACTTCGCGCCTCTGTGGCCGATGCGTCAGTTCCGCTGGGCGATCTCGGATCGCTGCCGGTCACAGTCAGTATCGGTGTTGCTGCTTGTCGCGGGCTCGAACCCAACGGACTCATCGCTCGCGCCGATCGAGCGCTGTACGACGCGAAGATCGCCGGCCGAAACCGGGTCGTCGTCGGCGTTGATGATGAACGACTAGTGACGCTTTAGGAAGCCGACACATCTACCCTGTCCGAATGCTGATCAAGACCCAGTCCCGTTCCTCTCTGTTAGTGGCGGGGGCAGCGTTGCTGTTGTTCGGCGCATGCGGTTCCTCGCCGGAGAAAGCCAACAACGAGCCATTGAAGCTCAACGTTCTGTGCACGGTCGAAGAGTCGTGGTGTACCGCACAGACCGCCGCGTTCCAGCAGGCGACCGGCGTGCAGACCACCTTTGAGCGGATGAGTTCTGGAGACGCGGCGACGGCTTTGCGAGACGAGAAGGACAATCCGCAGTTCAGTGTCTGGTGGGGTGGTTCCGCAGACGGCTACGTGTCAGCGCGGGCCGATGGGCTGCTTGAGGCGTATGTCTCGCCCAATGCTGCCGCTGTCCCGGCGCAGTCCAAGGACGCCGATGGATTCTGGACGGGCATCTACATCGGTGCGCTCGGGTTCTGCTCGAACACCGACGTGCTGGCGACGGCTGGCGTGGAAGCCCCCCAGTCGTGGGACGACTTGCTCGACCCTGCGCTGCAGGGCTTGGTGTCGATGGCTCATCCAGCAAGCTCCGGAACCGCCTACACCGCGCTGTGGACACTGATGACGCTGAACGACCTTGATGAGGACGCGACGTTCACTTATCTCGAGGGACTCGACGAAAACATCGCCGAGTACACCAAGAGCGGTTCAGCACCAGTCCAAGTCGTCAGTGATGGCGACGCCGCGGTTGGAATCGTTTTTGCTCACGACTGCACGGCCGCGATCGCTAAGGGAGCGGCGAACTTGCAGCTCACGTTCCCAGACGAAGGCACAGGGTTCGAAACCGGCGCGACGGCCGTGATCAAAGGTGGCCCCGATGCAGAGGCGGCTCGCTTGTGGATCGATTGGGCACTCACCGCCGAGGCCCAGGAAGTCGGAGCGCAGGCCTTCGCATTCCAGTTGCCGATGAACCCCGATGCAGCGGTATCGGAATTGTCCGTCGATCTCGCCAGCATCAACCTCGTTGCGTACGACTCTGCAGCGGCGGGCGGACAACGCGAAGCATTGTCAGCGCGATTCGAAGCGCAGTTCGGACCCAAGCCAGAGTCGTGAAGGTCACGGTCGTCAAGGGTCATCCGTCGTCCTCAAGCGCGAATGCGTCAAATACCTCGCGCGCCACATCCGGCCGGCGCGTGTAGACCGCATCGACGCCGGCCTCGGCGAGCGCCAGTAGCGTTTCGGGATCGTCAACGGTCCAGGTGAAGATCGCCAATCCGTGGTCATGAGACCAGGCCACGTTGGTCGGATCGAGCAGGTTGTCCCGAAAGGGAGGCTGGCCAATCGGTGCTGGCGCACACCACGTACCGCCTGTCTCGCGGGCGTTGCGCATTTCGGCAACGTCGCGATAGGTGGTGGTGATTACCACCGAACCTGGGCAGACCGCCTGCGCCGCGTACACATCGTCGTCGTTGTTGGCGCTTAGGTACACCCGATCAAGGGCGTGGTTACGCACGAGCACCGCGCACAGCGATTCGGCCATTGATGGCGAACTCTGTTTGATTTCCAATGAGATGGTTACCTCAGGGAACTCGGCGAGAATTTCATCGAGTGACGGCACGCGCACTGGCTCGGTAATCGGCTCGCCGGTCCACTCAGCGCGCAAGTCAATCTGTTGCACCTGCGCCCACGTCAACTCGTCGAGATTTCCCCTTCCGTCCGCCTCCGTGCCGACAACTCGATCGTGGTGAGCGACGACAACATTGTCCGCGGTCATCCACAAATCCGCATCCAGCAGATCCGCTCCCGCCGACATTGAGCGCTGCATCGCCAGCAATGAGTTCGCCGGACCGAGGCCTTCGCCCCCGGCATGCGCGATCACCAACGGAGGCGAATGCCGAAACGGGCTGGAAGGGCAGGGTGGCGCGTCTGTCGTGGTTGCGCCACTGGAGCAGCTCAAGAGTCCCGACGCTGCAATCGCGGTCAGCGAACGCAGGCGCGGCCAAGTGGTCATGACGACCGTCTCGCGAACAACGCGTGAGTGAACGATTGAGCCGCCCCCCATGGGGTGACGTGATCGCGAGTAGTCGAATCGACTAAGTCAAAGCTGCCGCGGAACATTTTGACCAGGTCTTCGGCCGAATTGCGCGTAACCGGAAGCCCACTGCAACTCTCCGGGCCGTCGGCGGCAAAAGTCGCCAGCACCAGGTGCCCACCGGGCGCGACGGCATCTTCAACCCGTTGCACATAGCGTTGCTGGTCTGCTGGGTCGGTGAAGAAGTGAAACATCGCGCGGTCGTGCCAGACCCGAATTGGCTGGTCGAATCGAACCTCGCGGCCGTCTGCGCAGATGAATTCGACAACGTCAGCTTCGGCACCCAAACGGACGCGTAGTTGATCAAGCGCCACCGCCGACAGATCCACCGCCGCGAGAGCTCGGTAGCCGTGCCCAACCAGGTCGATCAGCAGGGCCGACACGCCAGCACCAACCACCGCTACTCGATCTGAGGGCACCGACACGCGGCGCACGAACTCACTTCAAACGGAAGCATCCGTTTCGAACCAGCTCACTTGCGCGGGCTTCGAGTTGGCCCAGACAGACTCCCAATGAGCGCGATCTTTCACGGTTTCGACAGTAGCCAGCACGAAATGCAAAAGGGGACCGCCCCGCCAGCGATGATGTCTTTATGTCCAGAGTGGAATTGTTTTCAGAGGCGACCGCGCCCCTCACAGCACAGCCGTACTGGGCTGATGGCGACCCGGGACCCATCGTGGCGGCACTGGCGTCGGTGCCCGAGATGTTGCAGCCCGTGCTCGGATTTGTTGGACCGGCCCTGAGCGCCGGAGCGGTAGGGATACGGGCCAAGGAGTTCGCGATCTTGCGCACGTCGGCGCTGCAGGGATGCGAATACTGCATAGCCGCGCACACCGCCGCCGCACTTGATGTTGGGCTGACCCACGATGAGGTGCGTGCGCTTCGCGGCGAAGTAAGTCTTGAGGAAGGCTTTCCCAAGGAGTCCGAGCGGGCATTACTCGGTTGGATCGACGCGCTCGCGGGTGCCACAGGCAGCATTCCGAACGATGTCTGGAATTCCGCTCGTACGCATTGGGCTGAACATGAACTCATCGAAGTGTGTGTCACTGTTGGCGCCACCATGCTTTTGAATCGATTCGCAACGGGCCTCGAACTGCACAGTGAAGGTCCAGCGTGACCACGACGGAGATTGCGACACCCGCGGCGACCGGCGCGATCGCCGATGCAATTCGCGACGGAAAGCTTCCTGGCCGCGTGTGGTTGTACTCGAACTACCACTGCAATTTGGCGTGCTCGTACTGCCTTACCGAATCGTCACCGCGCAGCGAGCGTCGCCAACTCACCGCCGAGCAAATGATCGCCGTTGCCGAGCAGGCTCAGCAGTTGGGATTTACAGCTCTCGGCATCACCGGCGGCGAACCGTTCTTGCTGCCGTGGTTGCCCGAGGCCGTGCTCGCGATGGCGAAGTTTCTCCCGCTCGTGCTGCTCAACAACGGAACGCTGTTTGTTGGCGATCGACTTGAGCGTGCCGCGATGTTGGCCCACCCCGACATCGCATTGCAGATTTCACTGGACTCGCACCGACCGGATATCAACGACATGGCACGCGGGCCGGACAACTTCGCCAAAGTGATCGAGTCCGTGCCACGACTTATTGCCCGCGGTGTCAGAGTGCGCATCGCAACCACTACCTCTGGGCCGCTTGAAGGCCCGCATCTCGATCCGTTACGAGCGTTAGTTGCCTCGCTCGGTGTGCTTCCTCAAGATCACATCGTGCGTCCGATCGTTCGTCGCGGTCGCGCTGACGAGTTCGAGCTCGGGGTGCAGGCCAATCCCCGCGACATTCCCAGCGAATTGTGCATCACCGCCGATGGCGCCTTCTGGGGCAGCTTCGGTCCAACGGTACGCAACGGTCGACTCGACACCGACCTACTCCTGACACGCACGATTCTGCCGTTGTCGGTGCCAGCGAATGCATTACTCGCCGCCATCGGCGTCATGCCCGAAGGAGCCGACGCCAGACTCGGCATTCGTTGAGCATGACCAATCGGGGCCGGTCGGCCCCATCTGACAACTGAATCAGCGGATCGTCGCGAGCACGGTGTTGGCGGTTGCCACCAACTCGCCCGCGCGGCCCGAAGTCGCAACGGCGCGGAGATCGGCGATTGTGTCTAAATCGCGAGCGATAGGTAGTAGTCGCACCGAGCAGCCGTGCTGGTGCATGCGACGCAGTTGGCTGAGACCAGTGTGTGACTCGCTCATCGGAATGTCCTGAAACAGTTCCTCAGCGATGGCCACACTGGCGGCGCACAACCCGATCATCCAGTACCCGCCGTCGGTAGCAAGGCCAATGGAATCAACGCCGCGTTCCGCGCAACGGAGCGCGTCGTGCAACGCGCCGATGACCTGCGGAGTCTCCATTCCGACGATCACACCCGCACCAAGATCGGCAAAGCCATTCCGCAGCCTTTCCGCCAATCCGTTGCCGCGCTGCGCGACGACGTCGAACGTCGTCGGCATCCAAGGTTGTGCGTCGCCTTCCAGCAACAGCACGCGGCGTGCACCAGCCACCTCAGCGACCAGGTCAGCCGCGCGTAGTGAATCGGCCAGGGCAGCCTTGGCGACCAGTGCCGCCTGCTCGCTAGTGCAGGGTGGGCACAACCGAGTCTTCACCGCACCCGCAACAGGTGCTTTGGCGATCACGGTGATGTGCATTGCTCAGCGTTGATTCTCGGCGCGTAATAAGCGGCGCATGTCTCGAATCGCAGTCACGGTGCCGCGTACGGTTCCGGTCACCTTCGATCGACCTGCACGCTCGTGATAAGCGACCGGCACATTGCTGATGCGCCAATCAGCGCGGTGTGCGCGCAGCACCATCTCCAGCGGCCATCCCGATCGCCGATCGCGCAGATCAAGATCAAGTAGCGACTGTCGACGCGCGGCGCGCATCGGGCCAAGATCCACGAGGTTCAAGCCGGTGGCTCGACGAACCTGAAGAGCCAGCGCTCGATTCGCCAATCGAGCGTGCACCGGCCACGCACCGCGATCGGCCACTCGTGCTCCGATCACCAGATCGGCCTCATCACTCGCGATGCTGGCAACGACGTCGGGTAGCGCGCCAGGGTCGAGCGATCCGTCGCAATCCATAAAGCACACGATGTCGGCGGTTGCAGCTTGCAATCCGACCCAACAAGCGGATCCGAACCCACGAATCGGGGCGACGACCACCCTCGCCCCCAGGTCAGCCGCGATTCGCGCCGTCGCGTCGGTTGAACCGTTGTCGACCACGATCGGGTAGTACCCCGCTGGAATACGCGGCAGCACCCAGGAAATCGCGGCCGCCTCGTTGAGGGCTGGTAGTACGACATCTGGCATCGGGCACCTTTTAGATCAGCGAGGTTCGGAGAATGAGAGTCTTGGTGACTGGTGGAGCCGGCTTCATTGGTTCGCACATCGTCGATCAATTAGTGAGCAGCGGTAACGAGGTCGTGATCATCGACGATCTGGACCCGGCTGCCCACGAGGGCATACCCGACGGTATCAACCCGGAAGCGTCCTACGTCTGGGACGACATTCGCAACCGCGACGTATGGCCATCGTTGCTGCAGGGCATCGACGCTGTCTGTCACCAAGCCGCCAAGGTCGGGCTGGGCGTCGACTTCTCCGATGTCGAGGCCTACGTGAGCCGCAACGACCTGGGGACGGCGACCATGTTGCGGGCGCTGCACGAGAGTTCGTTCAGTGGCCGACTGGTGCTCGCATCAAGCATGGTCGTCTACGGCGAGGGGCGTTACCGGTGTGCGACCGACGGGGTCGTGCGACCAGGCGCGCGACGAATCGCAGACTTAAAAGCGGGTCGATACGAGCCGCCGTGTCCGATGTGTGGGTTGCAGTTGGCACCAGAATCGGTGCCCGAGGATCATGTTCTTGACCCGCGCAACGTGTACGCCACTTCCAAACTCGCACAAGAGGGATTGTGTAAGTCCTACGAGCGCGAACACGCAGGTTGTGTTGTCACTGCGCTGCGCTATCACAACGTGTACGGCCCGCGAATGCCACGCGATACGCCCTACGCCGGAGTGGCCAGCCTGTTTCGAAGTTCGTACGAACGCGGCGAAGTACCGCGCGTGTTTGAAGATGGCGGGCAGTTGCGCGACTTCGTGCATGTCGCCGACGTCGCACACGCCAACGTGCTTGCGCTCACCAACACCGCAGCAGTGAGTGGTGCATTCAACGTTTGCTCGGGCACGCCGCGAACGATTCTCGACATGGCCACTGCACTCCGCACAGAAGGGGCGCCACCGCCAGTCGTCGTTGGCGGTTACCGCCTGGGCGATGTACGCCACGTCTTCGCCAGCCCCGCGCAGGCGACACAGCAACTCGGCTTTCGCGCGCAGATCGCTTTCGATGAGGGAATGCGGAACTTCACGACGAGCGAGTTACGCCGAACGATCGGGCCGCGGCCGGCAAGCCTCGGCTAGACGTCGCGTCACCACTGCGTCACCACTTCGACAGCAGCGCCGCCTGCAGGCCGATCGCGCAAGCCGCTTGCACCGCGACGACCAGAGTGCCCGACCAACGCCTCGCCCGAACTACCAACGCACCGGCGGCTATCGCGATCCATGGGTAGAAGATCAGCCAGATCCGCTCGACTTCACCTTTTGTGTATTGCGAGATGTGCGATACGAATATCGCAACCACCGCGCTACCAATCAGGATCCACATGCGCCGATTGCGCACGCTGCCGAGGCCGACCACCGTCGCCGGTCCGAGTGCGAACAGCGCGGCACCGATGTTGCCAATCGCGAAGTAACTCCAGTCGCGAAACTGCGCTGAGCCCGCGTGGTACTGATCTTTCGTTGCCGCAACGCCGTCGAACCACCAGAACCCGGCAATCCAGAACAGGCCCACCACCGCGCA
>JAYVVU010000073.1:0-2307 GCA_043786755.1 Actinomycetota bacterium | reverse complement strand
CGCGATGATCGCTAGTGCCTCGGATCCATCACTCGGAAAGCAACGCTCCAACAACACGCGGCCGATGCCGCGGCCCTGCGCTCGCGGATCAACGAAGAACTCGGTCAGCTCGCGCAGTCCGTCGCGATTGATCGTGCGCGCGTATCCGAGTAGCCCGGCGTCGTCCTCCGCGATTTGATACGCCTCAGCGGTGGCGGTGAGGTGGGCCATCAGCGGGCGATAGAGCGCCTCCCAGCGAGCTTCGCGAGCGACGGTGTCGGGCGGCCCCGGTTCGCGCAGCCCCAATCGAACAAGCAGGTCCTCAAGCGAGTCGCGGAACAGGTCGTGTACCGCTCGGTTGTCTTCAACTGTGCCCGCTCGCAGGTTGTACTCCGCCATCAGCTCGACGCTAGTCGTGGCAAGACTCGTCTAGAATGGACAACTGTTCGGGCTGATGTGAGAGGTGCCAGTTGGCACCGGCCCGGTACCAACCCGAACCCGCTGTTTTCGTTCCCAGGAGGGAACCTCACATGTCCGCGTCCTCAACGTCTACGTCCTCACTCGCAGCGCGCCGCGACTACCGCGTCGCCGATCTCTCGCTCGCCCTTTACGGCCGCAAAGAGATTCACCTCGCCGAACACGAAATGCCCGGCCTCCGCGCCCTGCGCAAAGAGTTCGGCGCGTCGAAGCCACTGAAGGGTGCTCGCATCTCGGGCAGCCTGCACATGACCATCCAGACCGCGGTCCTCATCGAGACACTCGTCGAACTCGGCGCCGAAGTCCGCTGGGCCAGCTGCAACATCTTCTCCACGCAAGATCACGCAGCCGCCGCGGTCGCGGTCGGCCCCAACGGCACACCGGAAGACCCGCAAGGCGTTCCCGTGTTCGCGTGGAAGGGCGAGACGCTGGAGGAGTACTGGTGGTGTACCGACCAGATGATGACGTGGCCCCCCGGCCCGAACGGTGAGCCGATGGGCGCGAACATGATCCTCGACGACGGCGGCGACGCGACGATGCTCTTGCACAAGGGCGTCGAGTTCGAAAAGAGCGGCGAAGTTCCCGACCCGACCACGGCCTCGAACGCAGAGTTCGCGATCGTGCTCGGCCTGTTGCAGCGCTCCATGAAGAGTCACCCGGGCAAGTGGACACAGATCTCCAAGGACGTTCGCGGTGTCACCGAAGAAACGACAACTGGCGTCATGCGTCTGTACAAGATGCACGAGCGCGGCGAGTTGATGTTCCCGGCAATCAACGTCAACGACTCGGTCACGAAGAGCAAGTTCGACAACCTCTATGGCTGTCGCCATTCACTCATCGATGCCATCTGTCGCGCAACCGACGTCATGATCGCCGGCAAGGTCGCGGTCGTCTGTGGCTACGGCGACGTTGGCAAGGGTTGCGCGCAAGCGCTGACCGGCCAAGGTGCACGCGTCATCGTCACCGAGATCGACCCGATCAACGCGCTGCAAGCCGCGATGGAGGGTTACCAGGTCACGACGCTCGACGACATCGTCGAGCAAGCCGACATCTTCGTGTCGGCGACCGGCAACGACCACATCATCACCGTCGATCACATGCACCGCATGAAGCACAACGCGATCGTCTGCAACATCGGCCACTTCGACAGCGAAATCGACATGGCCGGCCTCGCCCGCAGCGGTGCCACCAAGGACGAATTGAAGCCAGGCACCGACCTGTGGAGCTTCCCTCCGAACAAGAAGGGCGATACGCACTCAATCATCGTGTTGGCAGAGGGTCGCTTGGTGAACCTCGGTTGCGCCACTGGCCACCCGAGCTTCGTGATGAGCTGCTCGTTCAGCAACCAGGTCATCGCGCAGATGGAACTCTTCGTCAACACCGACCAGTACCCGCTCGGCGTGTACGTGCTACCGAAGAAGCTCGACGAGAAGGTTGCCTCGCTGCACCTCGAAGCGTTGGGTGTGAAGCTGAGCAAGCTCACCGACGAGCAAGCGGAGTACCTCGGCGTCGAACCGGGTGGCCCGTTCAAGCCATCCCACTACCGCTACTAATCGTCGTCTTCAGTGCGCGGTGGCGAGTTTCGACTCGTCGCCGCGCATTCGAAGGCGTGGCAGGAAGATTTGCACCAGCGGACCGATTCCGAAGGTGAACACGACGGTCCCGACTCCGACGCTGCCGCCGAGCAGTAAGCCAGCCGCCAGCACCGTCAACTCGACACCCGTACGCGCGGCCCGAATGCTGATGCCGCGCTGCGCGAGCCCCAACATCAATCCGTCGCGCGGACCAGAGCCAAGGCCAGCACCGATGTAGAGGCCCGAGCCAATCGCGATCGAGAACATTCCGCCTGCG
>JAYVVU010000072.1:0-2308 GCA_043786755.1 Actinomycetota bacterium | reverse complement strand
GGTCGCCACCTTCGGTGCGCCGATCGGTATCCGTCGATTCACCGCCGCTGACGGCTTGCAACCGTGGGGCGATGCGATCGAGCCAGCGTTGCTGCCAGATCTGAAGGTCACGCAGGTTTTCTATCCATCGCTTGATGGAACCTCGATTCCGATGTTTGTCATGCACCGCGCCGACATCACACCGTCGAAAGACACGCCGCTGATCCTCAACGGTTATGGCGGCTTTGCCATCGCGGAGACGCCCGCATGGATGCCGTATGTCGCGGCATGGTGCGGTGCCGGCGGCGTGTTCTGCATCGCCGGTCTGCGCGGCGGTTACGAGTACGGCGATACGTGGCACCAGGCCGGGCGCCGGGCGAACAAGCAGAACGTTTTCGACGACTTCCATGCCGCGGGCGATTGGTTGGTGGCTCAGGGCTACACCTCACGCGAGATCTTGGGACTTGTCGGTCGCAGCAACGGTGGACTGCTGATGGGCGCGGCCATCACGCAGCGACCCGACCTCGCACGCGCGGTGTGGTGCGGTGTTCCGTTGCTCGACATGATCCGCTTCCCGCAGTTTCTGATTGCGCGTCTGTGGACCGACGAGTACGGCGACCCCGACGCCACCGAGGAGTTCGGCTGGCTGCACGCGTACTCGCCGTATCACCACGTGCAACCCGGCGCCGCGTACCCGGCTGTGCTGTTCACCACTGCCGAGGGAGACTCGCGGGTCGATCCTTGCCATGCGCGCAAGATGGCCGCGCTGCTTACCTGGGCCAGCGCCACGCAATCTGAACACCCGATCCTGCTGTTGCAACACGGCCGCGCCGGGCATGGCGTTGGCAAGCCTGCGAGCATGGTCGTGAACGAGTACGCGGACGCGCTGACGTTCTTCAGTTGGCAACTTGGCGTGGATTCACTCGTCGCGGAGAAACAGAAGTGACGCAGCAATCGAGAGTGCTAGCTATCGCAGCGATAGGCGTGTCCGCGATCATCGGCGGCGTCACGCTGCTCGACCGCAACGACGCAGGCAACAACAACACGGCCGCTGCCGCCTCCTCGGTTGCGACCACAGCGCCTCCGACAACCGCTGTGTCGGCCACGGTCGCGCCGACCACGATCGGGCCGACCACCATTCCCGTGACTATCCCTGCAACGACAATCCCGCGGCCGCCCGATGTGGGTTGCGCTGCGACTGGCCCTTCGGCAGCAATCGACCGCGACATTCAGCACGCGTGGCTATGTCTCGATGGTTACATCACGGTCGAGTTCGGTGTGAGCACGGCATGGTCGATGCCCGACCCTGGTGTGTACCAGATCTATGCGAAGGATCGCACGACAACTTCGACGTTTGGCGGCCACCTCACTACGTTGCGAAACTTTGTCGCGTTCACTTACGGTAAGAACACCGGCGCCCGCGTCGCATTCCACTCGCTCCCGATGCTGCCCGATGGATCCCTGGTGCAGCCGCTCGGTTCGGCTGGCGAGCTCAGCAGGCGGGGTGAGTCGTCGGGTTGTATTCGCGTCGAACCCGACATTTCAGAACTGATCTGGGACACCCTGTCGATCGGCGACACCGTCACCGTTCTGACCTGACCCGGCACCGCAACCTTCACGACTTAGATGTCGGGCAGTTGTGCCAATGCGTCGATTTCGGCGCGGAAGTAATCGATCAGTGCAGTTCCGTTGGCGACGTGCTTCTCGGAAGTCGTGAGCACGGTCACCGTGTACCCATTGGGAAGCAGCAGCGCAAAGCTGCGCACGCTCTCGATAGTGCCGGTGTGGCCGTAGTAATTGCCCGGCGCCACCAGCATCACGCCAAGTCCGTATTGATAGTGCTTCGGCGCGTCGGATTCAACGCCGTTCCATGTGCGCATCGCGTTGATCGTGTCGGCGTTCAGTACCAGTGGTGCGATCGTCGGATCGAAGGCGGCCATCAGCCGTGCTGCGTCGGTTGCCGTCATCACCCAGCCGCCGGCAGGTCCGAGCGCTTCCATGTAGAGGCGACCGGCCGACACCGAATAACCCGGGTCGCCTTGCGGCTGCTCTTCAGTGTCGACCATTTCGGCGGTAGTGATTCCGAGCGGGTCGAGCACGAACTGGTGCACTGCTTGCTCGTAGGTGAGGCCGGACGCTTGCTCGATGAGCGCGCCGAGTAATACGAAGTTGGCGTTGCTGTAGAAGAACGTCGTGCCCGGCTCGCTGAGCATGTCGCGGTCGTAGGCAACTTCGACGGCTTCGTGCCAATCGTCGACGTTGCCGCGGAAGAACGACCCGCGCAAACCGTTGATTCCGGAGATGTGCCCAAGTAGGTGGCGCACGGTGA
>JAYVVU010000071.1:0-2313 GCA_043786755.1 Actinomycetota bacterium | reverse complement strand
GGCTGAACTGCTCGGGTGCGACTTGTCCTGAGTCGCGCACGGCATCGAGCACGTCGACGGCTGTCGCCAGCGAGAACGCGATCTCCTGCACCGGTGTCGCACCCGCTTCTTGCAGGTGATAGCTGCACACGTTCATTGGATTCCACTTCGGTGCGTGGTGCGCACACCAAGCCACCATGTCGACGATCAGCCGTCGCGAGGGTTCCGGCGGGAAGATGTAGGTGCCGCGCGACAAGTACTCCTTCACGATGTCGTTCTGGGTCGTGCCGCGCAGGTCGCTGGCATCGACGCCATGCTCCTGTGCGTTGGCGACGTACAGCGCCAGCAGCCAAGCCGCCGTTGCGTTGATCGTCATCGACGTATTCATCTCGCCGGGCGGGATGCCGTCGAGCAACGTGCGCATGTCGCCGAGATGGGTGACGGGCACTCCAACCCGGCCGACTTCGCCGCGCGCCAATCGGTCGTCGGGGTCGTAGCCCGTTTGGGTGGGAAGGTCGAACGCGATGGAAAGACCGGTCTGGCCCTTGGCCAAATTGCTGCGGTACAGCTCGTTGCTCGCTTTGGCGGTCGAGTGCCCGGAATACGTGCGCATCACCCACGCCGGATCGCGGTGGCCCTGGCTTCCCATGGGCACAGTGTTACCGATGAGTAGCCGAAATCGAGCACCGCAGGAAGTGTCAAGAACTGCTCAAGGCCTAGACGAAATGCACCGATACTTCTGCCGCAACGGTGCGTGAGCAGGCGGATGCTCAAGCGGGCGGACGCTGAAGGGTTGGGTTCGAGCGGGAACCCGAGCCCTTCGGTACGCCGGTGCCGGGGGTTCGCCCCCGGCGCCGAGCACCTACTTCAGTGGTTTGTCGCCTCGACCACTCGTGTCAGGTACTCGGCGCGACTGATTTCGAGGACGCCCAGAGTCGCCAGGTGATCGGTGCGCCATTGCACATCGAAGAGTTCGCCACCCGTCGCCCGTAGCCACTCGACAGTGGCGACGACGGCGACCTTGGATGCGTCGGTCACGGAGTGGAACTTGCTCTCGCCCGCAAACAGCCCGCCGATGCGCACTCCGTAGAGCCCGCCGACCAACTCGTCGTTCCGCCAGGTCTCGATGCTGTGCGCCCAACCCAACTCGTGCAGCGCGGTGTACGCCGCGATGAACGCCTCGTTAATCCAGCCGTGCGGCCGCTGCGGGTCGCCACAGCGGCGCATCACCTCCGTGAACGCAGAGTCGATACGAATCTCAAACTTGCGTTGGCTCTTGCGCAGCGAGTGCGAAACGATCAAGCCGTCGAGCGGCAGGATGCCGCGCGGATCGGGTGACCACCAACCGATCTGCTCCTTGCGAAACGGCATCGGGAACAGTCCGTGGCGATAGGCGGCCAGCAACGTGCCGGGCTCAAGATCTGCACCAACACCGACAAGACCGCCCTCGTCGGCGAGTTCGGGCGACGGCAACTGCCAGCGCGTTGCTGGCGGCTCGACTGGCGGATTATTCACGCGGTCGCGTCAGTACGTGTAGAAGCCGCGCTTCGACTTGCGACCAAGGTGACCATCGCCGACCATTTTGCGCAGAGTTGGCGCTGCCGCGTAGTGCGCGTCGCCAAACTGAGCGTGCAATGCATCGAGAATCGCGACCGACGTGTCGAGTCCGACGAGATCGAGCAGCGCGAAAGGTCCCATCGGGAAGTTGCAGCCGCCCTTCATCGCGATATCGATGCTCTCCATCGGCGCCGTTCCGCGTTCCAACATGTGCACCGCGTTGTTGAGATAAGGAAACAACAGCGCGTTGACGACGAAGCCAGCGTGATCTTCCGTCTCGACGACGTCTTTGCCGCACCGGGTCGCGAACGCCGTCGCCGTCGCGATCGTCTCGTCGCTGGCAGTGATCGGTCGCACGACCTCGACGACTGTCATCACCGGCGCCGGGTTAAAGAAGTGGATCCCGCAGACCAGCTCGGGTCGCTGCGTGGCCTTCGCCAGTTCGATTACCGGCAGCGTGCTGGTGTTGGTGGCGAGGATTGCTCCGGCCTTGACCACCCGGTCGAGTTCGGCGAAGAGGCCAAGTTTGATGGCGAGATCTTCGATTACCGACTCGATGACAAGGTCGCAATCGGCGACAGCAGAGAGTTGATCGGTCGCACTGATGCGCCCAAGCACTGCGGCTCGTTCGTCTTCCGTCGACTTTTCGCGGGCGATCGCTTTGACGAAGCCTTTATCGATGGTCGCCATCATTTCGTTCGCCGCTGCTAGCGATCGCGAGCGCACCACGACGTCGTAGCCCGCGCGCGCCGCAACTTCCGCAAGCCCCGCGCCCAT
>JAYVVU010000070.1:0-2314 GCA_043786755.1 Actinomycetota bacterium | reverse complement strand
GCGCGACGGTTGCCCGCTTCTCCGGCGACGAATACGTCGTGCTCGACACCACCGCCAAGTCCACCGGCGGTGCAATGGCCGTCGCCGAACGACTGCTGGCCGTCTTCCGCGAGCCGCTCGCACTCAGCCAGGGCGACGTGTTCGTGACCGCCAGCATCGGCGTTGCCGCGATCAGCGCCACATCCAGCACCTCACCGGAGGACCTAGTCCGCCACGCCGACACCGCGATGTATCGCGCCAAGGACGCAGGCCGTAACTGTGTGGCGGTTTACGACGAGAGCATGCACGAACGCGTTGCTCACCGCCTTGCTGTTGAGACCGCTCTGTACCGCGCTCTCGATCGCCGCGAGTTGCGCTTGTTCCACCAGCCGATCCTCGACCTGCAATCAGGCGACGTTGTCGGCTTCGAAGCGCTGATGCGTTGGCAGCAGGCCGACGGCACGATCGTCTCCCCCGCCGAATTCATTCCCATCGCCGAAGACACAGGCACGATCGTGCCAATCGGTTCATGGGCCTTGCTTGAGGCACTCACGCAGCTGCGCCACTGGATCGACGATGGCGTGTGTAGCCCCTCGGCAACGATGTCGGTCAACGTTTCGCCGCGGCAGCTCGCCGAGAGCAACTTCCCCTCGATCGTCAGCGAAGCGCTCACGCGATCGAACGTGCCGCCGCAGCTGCTGTGGCTGGAAGTCACCGAAAGCGTGATGATCACCGAGCCGGAACTCGCGTTGGCAACGTTGCGCCGTTTGCGGTCGCTGGGTGTGCGAGTAGCGCTCGACGACTTCGGCACCGGTTACTCGTCGCTTTCGCTGCTGCAGAAGTTCCCGCTGCAGCGCATCAAGATCGATCGCGCATTCGTGCAGGGTGTTGCCGACAACCCCAACGATCGCAGCTTGGTTCGCACGATCGTTGCGATGGGCCGCTCGCTCGGCCTCGACATCGTTGCCGAAGGCGTCGAGAGCGTGCATCAGTTGCAGGTGCTCAGCGACCTCGGTTGCAACAAGGCGCAGGGTTACCTGATCAGCCACCCGGTGCCGGCCGACGCGATGCGCAGCACTGTGGCTGCGCTCGAACGGCTTGGCCACTTCCCCGGCCTGCGCTTGAACACCGTCGAAGCCGCGCCCTGAACGACTAGTCGCCTGAACGACTAGCTGATCGAGAAAGCGGTCGCCGGAGCCGCGGGCAGGTGATCAGGCACGGCCACACGTAAGGTGCCATCACTCCACGAGTGTGCAAGCACACGCGAGTTCCCGAGCATGCGCACCTCAGTGCCTTGGCCGGGCCGCTCAAACGGGAAGCCCACCTCGTCGTGCGGGGCGCCACGCACGATCGCGAAACGTACGCCATCGCGGTGAGTGAACGCCACCTGTCGCCCGTCAGCGGTGGAACCAACTCCACCAGGTCGAGTGCCGTAAATCGCGGCGCCGTTGACGCGCAGCCACCATCCAAGTGCGGTCAGTCGGAGGGCTTGCGCGAGTGGAATCTGGCCGTCGGCGGATGGGCCGACGTTCAGCAGCAGGTTGCCGCCGCGAGCAACGATGTCGACGAGCATCCATACCAAATCGTCGACCGTGGACATCGTTGTGTCGTTCTCCATCCGGTTGTAGCCAAAGCTGCGCCCGATGCCACGACAGACTTCCCACTTATTGGCTCCAGACTTCGTGTTGTACTCGGGAGTGCTGAAGTCGGCATGCAACTGGCCCCGAGCAACGGCGATCATGTTGAAGCGATCATTGACCACTCCGTCTGGGACCGCGGAGTAGTAGTCGCCGACTATGTCGTTGGGGTCGAGCGACGCCGGCCATCCGATGTCGTTCCATAACACGCTCGGACGAAACCGCTCCACCAGTTCACTCACGTGCGCCATCAGATACTCGCGATACGCGAGTGAATCGGGCACCGCCCGAAACAGGCCCATCAGATCGGGCACCGGCGGTGGGTTGAAGGTCCAATCGATTCCGCCGGAGTAATAGAGCCCGAGGCGCATCCCCTCGCCGCGCACCGCCGCGGCCAGTTCGCCAATGTGATCGCGCGCCGCCATCCACCGCTCATTGAATGGGTTGGGCACTTCGCTGTGCCACATCAGGAAGCCATCGTGGTGCTTTGCTACCGGCACGACGTAACGAGCACCTGCCTGCGCAAACAGCGGCGCCCAGTCGGCCGTCGAAGCTCCCGCCGAGCGCGTAAGGAATTCGTCGACGAAATCGCGATAGCTGACGCCTTCGCCGTAGGTGGCCGCGTGGTGCCGAGCGACAGGGCTGCCTTCCAGCGACCACGAGTTGAGGTACCACTCGGTGTAAGGGCTCCAGCGAAA
>JAYVVU010000069.1:0-2316 GCA_043786755.1 Actinomycetota bacterium | reverse complement strand
GCAGAACCGACCTGATTGCGTTCCCATGCGGCCGACAGTGCCGCGTACTTGCCGCCGTCGCGACGAGTTCGTCGTGCGAACCGAGCTCGGCGAGGCCGCCGTGGTCGATGACCGCGATTCGATCGGCGCGACGAACCGTGGACAAGCGGTGGGCAACCACGATGACCGTTCGATCGAGCATGAGTGACTCGAGCGCGTGTTCCACCTCGGCCTCGGTACCGGGATCGAGGTTCGAGGTGGCTTCGTCGAGGATGAGCACGGCAGGGTCCACGAGCGCAGCCCTGGCCAGCGCGACCAGTTGACGTTCGCCCGCCGACAACCTGGAGCCACGTTCGCGAACCTCGGTGTCGAGGCCTTCGGGGAAACTGGCGAAGTGTTCCAACACGCCGATGTTGGCGAGCGCTGTCTGTATGTCGTCGTCGGTGGCGGACGGCCGTGCGATGGTGAGGTTGTCGCGGATGGTGCCACTGAACAGAAAGCCTTCCTGCGGCACGACCACCACACGCCGACGCAGCGAAGCCAGCGTTGCGTCACGCAGATCGATTCCGCCGAACGACACAGTCCCGCTAGTGGGGTCATACAGGCGTGCCATCAACTTGGCCAGCGTGCTTTTGCCCGCGCCTGTTGGCCCGACCAGGGCAAGCCGTTCGCCGATGCCAACAGTGAGCGACACGTGCTCGAGCACGGGCCGCCCGGGCACGTATTCGACTCCTGCCTCACGCACCACGACCTCGCCCACAGTTGGCAACTCGACAGCCGTGGCGGACTCACCGACCTCGGGTTCGCTGTCCAAGATGTCGTACAACTTCTGCAGCGCCGCACCCGCCGACTGCACGGTGTTGTAGAGCTGCGACAGCTGTTGAACCGGCTCGAACAGGCTGCCCAACAGCAGTAGGAATGCCGTGACCACGCCGAGGCTCACCGAACCGCGATGCACCAGATAGCCGCCGACACCGATCATGGAAGCGGTGGCCAGAACACCGCAGAACTCAACGAGTGCGAAGTACCACATGGAGACGCGCACGCTGTTCATGTGGCTGTCGTACAGCGCCTGATTCGATGCGCGGAAGCGGCGCGATTGTTCGTCCTCGCGCCCGAAGGCCTGGATGACACGCACACCGCTGATGCCCTCCTGCAGTGCACTCAGGTTGTTGCCGATGCGCTCGCGAACCACGAGGTACACGCGGTTCGAGTCGCGCTGGAATCGGATGGACGCTACGACGATGATCGGGAACACGACCATCGCCAACAACGTGAGTTCCCAGCTGAGCGTGAACATGAGTGTGAGCGACATCACCACCAGCAGGCCGGCCGCTACGAACTGCAGCAGACCCCATTGAATGAGCTCGCCCATCGACTCGATGTCGGCAGTCATACGTGACACGAGAACGCCGGTCTTTTCGCGATCGAAGTACGACAGGCCTTGACGTTGCAGGTCATCGAACACGCGCACGCGCAGGTCGCGTAGAAAGCCCTCACCGGCCCGGTTGATGAACACGAACTGCAAACGCGCGATGAAATACGCCGCCACAGTGACGACCACATACGCCGCCACGGCCACGTTGAGGGCGTGACCATTCTGCTTCTCGAGGCCCTCGTCGATGCCGAACTTCACGATGACTGGTCCCGCCAGCGTGGTGGCCGTCCAGAACGTAACGAGCACGAGCGCCGCCTGCGTAGTGCGCCGGTATGGACGGGCGAGTTGCCACGACCGACGAATGACCTTCTTCGCCGTATCGCGATCGAGCTTGTCGTCGTCGGAGACCGCGTTCATCGACCACATATCAGTCGCCGCCGATCAATTCGGAAACCTGCGCGACGGCGGCATCATCGGCATCGTCGTCGTCAATTTCGACGAACGACGCGAGAACCTCGCGATACCGCTCGCTCGTTGCGATCAGTTCGTCGTGCGTTCCCTGTGCCGCCACGCGTGCGCCATCGAGTAAGAGAACGGTGTCGGCCAGCGCGATGGTGCTCGGGCGGTGGGCGATGACGATGGTGGTGCGGTTGCGCATCACGGTGGCCATCGCCTCGCGGATCTCGTGTTCCTTCGACGGGTCTACCGCCGAAGTGGCGTCGTCGAGAATGAGCACGCGGGGATCGGCCAGGATGGCACGGGCAATGGCGATTCGCTGTCGCTGGCCGCCGCTAAGCGAGTAGCCGCGCTCTCCCAATGTGGTCTCGTAACCCTCGGGAAGCGCGCTGATGAACTCGTCGGCTCCGGCCAGCCGAGCCGCTGCGACGATCGTGGCCATGTCGGCCTGCGGGTCTGAGAACGCGATGTTGGCAGCGACCGTGTCGTGGAACAAGACGGTG
>JAYVVU010000068.1:0-2322 GCA_043786755.1 Actinomycetota bacterium | reverse complement strand
ATGCTGCCGTCGATCGCAACGCCCGACATCTTGCCGGCGAACCAGCGGCCGGTTTCTCCCTTGCGGAAACGAACGGGCTCGCCAGACTTCAGCCCAAGCAGCTGCAGGGTCGCAGCGTCGATGATCACCCGGCCAGCATTCGTGCCTGCAGTCGGCGCATTCCCGATAGCCATCGGTCATAATCTCCCGTCTTGCGCTGCAGGTAAGTGAGTACTTCTGGGTGCGGCAGGATCAGAAATGCTTCGGTGCGAATGCCTGCGATGACAATCTCGGCGACCTCGTCGGGTTCCAACACCCTGCCGGCGGCGCGCACCACGCTGCTGCCCAGCACCGCCCGCGAGTCGTTAGCTATAGCGGTGTCGCCGCCGCGCAACATCGCCGTGTTGACGCCTTGCGGGCACAGGCAGCTGACTTTTAATCCCTGGTCGCCGTAGGTGATGCTGAGCCACTCGGCGAACGCGACGGCGGCGTGCTTGGTCAGCGCGTACGGCGCCGAGCCGATCTGGCTGAGCAGGCCAGCGGCCGACGCCGTGGAACAGAAGTAGCCCTCGCCGCGCGCAATCCATGCGGGCACCAGATACTTGGCTGCCCAGCGGTGCGCGTGCACGTTGACGTCGAAGGCCGTTTGCCAGTCGGATTCCGGTGTGTTGATGTCGGTTCCGATCGCGACGCCGGCGTTAGCGAAGAACACGTCAACTTCGCCGAACGCTGCCTCGGCAGCAGCCACCAGCGACTGATTGCCGCGCTCGGTGGCCACATCAGCAGCGACAGCGACGGCGCTGTTCGGACGATCGCGATTGAGTCGCGCGGTGAATTCCTCGGCGACGGCGATGTTGGACGCCAGATCGGAGGCCACAACCTGGGCACCTTCTGCATGGCACCGCGCAACGAGCGCGGAACCGATCCCTCCGGCGGCACCTGTGACCACGACGTTCTTCCCTGCCAGTTCCATGGGGTGAAGCGTAGGTGCTGTGCGTGTGACGGAAAGGGAAGCAGTGGTGCCGAAAAATACCCGGTACCATGCCATTAGAGCTTGCTGCGCGCGAGATACGTTCGCGACAAGACCCATTGCGAGGAGAGAACCGTGACCGAGACGACCGACAAGCCGACTACAGGCAGCGAGACAACCGAGTTCGTCATTCACGAAGCACTCACCGTGATCGACAAGGCGCTGTCTCAAATGATGAGTCGCGAACTCGTCTCATCCGGCGAGATCACCGACGTGCTGCTTGATGTGCGTACCTTGCTGACTGCGCCGGTTACCGCCGCCGCTGGCGTCTAAGCACCATCACCTTTACGACTTAATCACCTTTACGACTCAATCAAGTCGTCGAACGCGCGCTGCAGGCAGTCGCGCAGACGCTCGGGTTCCGTCACTGCTGCGGTATCGATGTTGACACCCATATCAAGGCTGTGGTTGTAGCTCAGCAATGTCAGGTTGAAGGCCACCCCCGCGAGAGGCCCGACTGGATAGTTCTCAAGCAGTTCGGCGCCTGCCATGTACAGCGGAATCGGCGCCGCGCGCACGTTGCTGGTGGCGAAGTCGACCGTCTGCGCCTGCTGCCGAGCCAAGCGCGTAATCAGACTGGTCGGCAGGGCCGATGCCACCGCGGCGAGCGTCTCTAGCGAGGCCGTTGCCGACGCTTCCTTCGCTGCTGCGGCAGCAGCCTGAATGGCGACAAAGCGATCGCCGATCGGCATTTCGCCCGTCGGCACCATCATGCGGGCGAGTGAGAACGCGTTCGCGCCCGACGTGTCGGTGCGCGTGCTGATCGCCATGCTTGAGCGCAGTTCTTCCACGGGCGCATCAAGCTCGCGGTGATAGCGGCCAGCGGCTTCCGCGGCTGCGGCGAGGAACGCTGTGTTCAACGTGCCACCCAGTCGTTTGGCGGCGTCCTTGGTCGGCTTGAACGGCGCGCGCAGCACTTCCATGCGACGACCCAACGAGCGCTTCGTCCACAGCGGCGATCGCGCAGACTCAGTGTCGCCGAGCTGTTGCATCACGCCGCGCAGCGTGTCCGCCGCAGCGGTTCCCGCGACCGAGATACCAGCGGGGTCGGCAAGCAGATCGCGGATCTGCTTCAGCAGACCAAGCGGCAACCGCAAGCTGCCCCCTAAGAGTTCCATCAGCAGATCGGGTGTCCCGCCGTCGTGTTCGGAAGCTTGCTGTGCGGCAGCGATGACCTCGGGATCGAGTGCGGGAGGTTCCTCCGCGTCGCGTTCGAAGTCGAGGAACTGCAGTGAGAGCTGCACGCCGCCTTCGCCGTCGACGATGGTGTGGTGCAGCTTTTGAATCAGCGCGGCCTTGCCATCGTGTAAGCC
>JAYVVU010000067.1:0-2325 GCA_043786755.1 Actinomycetota bacterium | reverse complement strand
TCGAGCAGCTAGGCAACAAGCAGCGACCGGAGGCGCCCGCGACGATTTCGGTGCTGGCCGGCGACATTCACTTTTCGTTCGTCGCGGAAGTCGAGTTTCCTGAAGGACGCGAGTTGAAGTCGCGCGTGCACCAACTGGTGAGCTCGCCGATTCGTAACGCGCTGACCCCGCCGGAGAGCACGGCGATGCGGCTGGGCACCTCGCATTTCGCGTCGGTCGTCGGGCGATTCCTGCGACGAGCCGCGCGCCGGCGACGCGCAGACGTCAAATGGAAGGTCGATCACGGTCCGACGTTCGCGAACTCGATCAGCCAACTCTCCTTTGCGGACAGATCTGCCGAGTTAGTGGTTCTCAAAGCCCAACCGCACGACGACGACAAAGCAGCGATGCTGGACAGGGTGATCGACGTTGACCTCGTGATGGGCGCCGCTTCGCAACCTGACTTGTGACCTGACGTGCGAGTTACGGCGCTTGTAAGCGTCGATGAGTGAACGTCGCCAGGCAGAACAGGCCGTAGGCGGCGAAGCCAATGCCGACCGCGACGACCACAATGACGCCCCACGATTCGAGTGCCAGTCTGCGCAGCGCGCCATCGAGTCCCGTGGCCTCTTCCGCCTCATACGTAATTGCGGAGCGAAGTAAGAAGAAGCCGACCAAGCTGAAGCCGATGCCGCGACCGACTTCGCCGATCGCGCCCAGTGCATGCAGCCACCTTCTCGGTTCTGCCCCGACGGTCGACAAGTTGAGTTCGTCTTCGACGTCCATCGTCACACCCTTGAAAATTCGGTAGAAGCCAACGCCGATCACCACCACGCCGAGCACACCGATGACGACGCGACCAAAGTTGTGGCTCATGAATTCGGCTGAGATATCGGTGACCTTCTGATTGCCGTCAGGCGATTTCTCACCGTCGCGCGCTAACGCAAGTGCGGTAACCGCGAAGGTTGTGTACATGATCGCGCTCGCGACAAAGCCGATTCGGTGAGCGATCGCTTTTGTGTCGGTCTCACCCGGCAACATGGCCGAGACCACGCGCCACGCGGCATAGAGCAACATTCCGATCGCAAAGAACCAGAGCAACACGGTTCCGCCGGTCGATCCGGCGACAGTCTTAATCGCGCCGATTGGGCTTGCCTCTTCGTCGCCGGTCGACGAAGCGTTGTCGGCCCAACCCGAGGCCTTGGCGGCGACGGCCAACGCGAGGTAACCCGCGATCAAGTAGACGCCGCCCTTCACGAACCAACCGACGCGGCCGACCTTGATCACGCCCGGGTGTTCGGCTGTGAGGTGCGCTAAGGGATTCTGCACAAAGTTCTCTCCATGGGAACAGACGACATGAACTGTTGTATCCCCCGCAGTCGGCGGCCTCAAACAAGCTTCCGAGCGAGATACCGTGCTAAATGTGCTGAACCCTGTGAAATCGTGGCGTCATCTTGCCGTTGGTGGTTCGTTGATCGTGGCGCCGGGGCTAGTCGCGCTGGGGTTGCTTGGCGGCGGTACACACGACGAACGCTACGAAGCGAAACAGATTGTGGTGATTCCCGACGGCGACGACGGAGTGCGCATCACCGAAATCGTCGATGACGACTTCGGCACAACCGAACGCCATGGCTACCAACGATTCATTCCCAACGACTTCGGGCAACCGCAAGACATTGTTGTGCGCGCTGCGTATGTCGCCGATGATGTCTCAATCGCCGACATGGGCAACGGTCAGACGCGCATCCGAATCGGCGATCCGAACATCACGTACACCGGCCAGCATCGCTACGAGCTCACGTACACGTTGCCCAACGCACAGATCTCCTCGGGGCAGCTGGCGCTCGACCTCTCCGACGATCAAACCGACCTGGTTACGGGTCGCTTCGAAATCATCGTCACTGGTTTCGAGCTGACCGATCCGACCTGCAACACAGGCGCTTATGGCGAAGTGGGTGGATGCGAACTCGTTCGCGACGGCGACATATATCGCGTGGTGATCGAGCCGTTGCTGGCGCACCGCTACATCACGATTGGCGGCACCATCACCGCCATCACGGAACCGACCGTCGTCGCGGCACCGCCGCTTCCCGACTACCGCAAGGACGATTCCGCGAAGTGGGCACTTGGGCTAGGTGCTCTCGGTGCCCTCGCCGCAGCCGCAGCGTTCACCACGGCGCGTCGGTTGGGTCGCAACCAAGTCGCTGGGTCGAACGCTGCCGATGCCGCGTACGCCGCCGGTTCGGCTCATCTCGTCTCCGACGCTGCGCTCGAGAACATGGCGACCACCGAGTTCGAAGCGCCGCGCGGCATTCGACCGTGGCAAGGCAACATGCTGCTCACCGA
>JAYVVU010000066.1:0-5484 GCA_043786755.1 Actinomycetota bacterium | reverse complement strand
CATCGATGATCACTGTGTGCCCCGGCTCGATCAGTGTCGACGTCGGCCGATGATGCGGCAACGCCGCGTTGATCGGTCCGGTCGCCACAATCGTCTCGTAGCTGGGGCCGATGGCACCAAGTTCGCGCATCCGCGTTTCGAGCTGATTGCGCACCTCCGCCTCGGTCAGACCGTCGGCCAGCCGCGGCGCGACCTCGGCCAGCGCCTGATCGGCGATGCGACATGCACGGGTCATCATCTCGATCTCGTCGGCATCTTTCATCCGCCGCTCGGCCTCGACGATTCCAGTAGCTGGTACCAACTCGCTGGCGATCGCTTTCGCGTATTGCGCGTGCTGCGCAAACGAGACGTGCGCGGCTTCAAATGCGACGCGGGCAAAGCGACCACAGCGCTCTGCGATGTGATCCACGACCAGCGGCGAGGTAGCGCCAACCAACACCTCGCCATCCACACAAGCGGCCGCCATTTGCCGCGCAGCCTGCTGGCCGTAGCGGCCGTCGGTGATGAACGTCAGCCCCTCAGGGTCGAGCAGCACCCATCCGTTAGAACCGGTGAAACCGGTCAGCCAACGAATGTTGCTGATGTCGCTCACCAACAGGGCATCGGCCTTGGTGGTCGCAGCAAGACGTTGACGAACCCGCTGCGCACGGTCACCGATATCCGTTGCCTTCATTTGGTTGCGAGCACCCGTGAAACGGCAGCTATCGCCAACTCGTAACCATGCATGCCGAGACCAGCGATAGAACCGATCGCTACCGGCGCGACAACGCTGGTGTGGCGCCACGGTTCGCGCGCGTTGGGGTTAGAGATGTGGACTTCGATGACCGGACCTTCGAACGCGGCAAGTGCGTCGTGAATCGCCCATGCGTAATGGGTGAACGCGCCGGGGTTGATGATGATGGCCGCGACCCGGCCGCGAGCGCCGTGAATCGCGTCGATCAGTTCGCCTTCATGATTGGTCTGGAAGGCCTCGAGCGTGTGCCCGGCCTCCTCCGCGGCGGCGGTGGTTGTCGCGACGTAATCAGCAAGGGTTGCCGTTCCGTAGACCTCCGGCTCGCGTTCGCCGAGCAGGTTCAGGTTTGCGCCATGCAACAACAGGATCGTGGCCACGTCCCTATCGTGCCATGTCCGACTGCCAGCGTGCTCGCTCAATCGCGTAGACCACGTGACGTCGCTGCGACCAGCCAGGCGTGAGCGGGTGATCAAACTCGCGCGTCGGATCAATGCGCAGTCCGATCTTCTGCATCACCCGCTGCGACTTGATGTTCTGCTTCGTCGTGAAACTGACAATCTCGTCGTTGGGCAAGTCGACGGCGCCGAACCCGAACGCCAGCGCAGCTTGTGCAGCTTCCGGCGCGAAGCCTTGGCCCCAATGCGACTTCGCTAGCCGCCAGCCGACCTCGACGCACGGCGTGAAGTCGCTGACCCAACTCGGTGCTGCCAAGCCGACGAAGCCGATGAATTCGCCCGTGTCCGTCCGCTCAGCCGCCCACAACCCGTAGCCGTTTGTCTCCCACGATGCGATGATTCGATCGACCATCTGATCGCTCTGCTCGTGTGTGAGCGTCGAGGGGAAGTGCTGCATCACCTCGGAGTCCGCGTTCAGCATTGCGTATGGGAGTTTGTCGCTCTCGCGCCACCCGCGCAGCAACAGGCGTTCGGTGCTGACCTCTGGCGTCACGCGCGCATGTCCGCGAGTGCGTCGGTGGCGTCGGCAGCCGAAACGTCGCTGACTACTTCGACGCCGTCAGGCCCGTCGAGCACGAACGTCAGACCTTTGCCAAGGGCCTTTTTGTCCAATCCCATCAGGTGCACGAGATGCTGCCGCGAGGCTCCCTCGGGTAGGGCGGTCTCGAGTTCGTACGCGCCGACGATGTCGTAGTGCTCCTGCACACGTTCGCCGCTGATGCGACCAAGCCTGTGGGCAAGATGCGCGGCGTACACCAACCCAACCGCTACCGCTTCGCCGTGCGCGAGTGCGTAGTTGGTCTCGACCTCAAGCGCGTGCGCCAGCGTGTGGCCGTAGTTCAGCAACGCCCGCCGACCACCTTCACGTTCGTCGTCGGTAACTACGTCGGCTTTGATTTGCACGCAGCGAGCGATCCGCTCCGCCTCGCCCATCGTCAGCAGGTCGTCGCCAGTCAGGAAGTGGTACTTCGCGACTTCGCCGCGTCCGCAGCGCAACTCGCGCAGCGGAAGTGTGCTCAGGGCATCAAGATCGCAGATCACGCCACGCGGTTGCCAGTACGCGCCGATCAGGTTCTTGCCGCCCAACTTGTCTTTGCCGTCGATCCCGGCGACGGGCAGGTTGACACCGGTCTTGCCACCAATCGCCGCATCGACCATCCCGACCAGCGATGTACTGACGTGCACCACCGGAACGCCGCGATGCCATATCGCTGCCGCGAAACCCGCGACGTCGCTGACCATGCCACCGCCGACGCTGACGACTACATCGTTACGTGTCAAGCCCATGCTCGCAAAGTCGCGACAGAGGGTCTCGACGGTGTGCAGCGTCTTGTGTTCTTCGCCGTGGCCGATCTCGAAGACCTCCGCCGGCAGACCGGGAGCGATGTCGAGCGGGATACCGCTTTGTGTCACGATCGCTACGCGCTGTGCCGTCGGGGGCAGCAGTGCGCTGAGTTCCGATCGCACTCCGTGCCCAACCAACACGTCGTACGCACGCTCACCAAGAGGCACCCGAACACTGATCACTGCAAGACCTTTTCCACCACTTCAGCGATCGAGCGGTCGTCGACAACAACAACCTCGTCGGCAACCTCTCGATACAGCATCTCGCGCTCGCGGAACATGCGTTGCAACGTACCGGCTGGATCGCTGTCGAGCAGCGGACGGTGATCGTGTGCCTGAATCCGCTCCAGCAACGTCGACGGATCACCGCAGAGCCACACCACGTGCGCAGTGGCAGCGTTGAGCGCAGCCCGATTGTCGGCGCTCAGAACTACTCCCCCGGCTGCCGCGATGACTGCTGGTTCCTCGTTCGCCAAGGCGATGTTCAGCATCTCTGACTCCAGCGTCCGAAAGACCACTTCGCCTTCGTCGGCAAAGATCTCGCGCACGGTGCGGCCGGTGCGTTGCTCGATCATCACGTCGCTGTCGAATAACGGGCGGCCGAGCCGCTCGGCTGCTGCTCGCGCAACGGTCGTCTTGCCGACAGCCATCATGCCGACGAGCACTAGGTGCTGGTCGAGTTCAATCACTCGTCACTCTTCACGGCAGCGTGGCCTTGAAAGCCGCTGCGTTGCGCGTGAACTCGGCGACGCTGTCGCCACCGAACTTGCGCATCGCCTCAGTGGCCAGCACCAAGGCGACCATCGTCTCCGCCACCACACCGGCCGCAGGTACGGCCGTGACATCGGTGCGCTCCTTAAAGCTGACGGTCGCTTCCTTGGTGACGACATCGACGGTCTTCAGCGTCGGGCGGTTCAGCGTCGACAACGGCTTCATCGCCGCGCGTACGACCAACAACTCGCCAGTGGTGATCCCGCCCTCAGTGCCGCCTGCATGCGTGGTCTCGCGCCGGTAGCCGCCGCCGTTGCCCGCACTTGCGTCCCACACGATCGCGTCGTGCGCAACGCTGCCGCGGCGGCCAGCGCCGTCGAAGCCATCGCCGATCTCGACACCTTTCACGGCCTGAATGCTCATCACCGCTCGCGCCAACTCGGCGTCGATCTTGCGATCCCAGTGCACATGGCTGCCGAGACCCACCGGAACGCCATAGCCGAGAACTTCCACGACGCCGCCGAGCGAGTCGCCGTCCTTGGACGCGTCTTTCACCTCTTCAACCATCGCGGCTTCGGCGAGCGGATCGAAGCAGCGAACCGGAGACTCGTCCACCTTCGTGAGGTCGCTGATGCCCGGACGACGACCGGCGTCCGCGCGTGCGGCACCCAACTGGATGACGTGCGAGATGACTGACGTGCCCAACTCGGCCAGCAACTTCTTGGCAACTGCGCCCGCAGCAACACGCGCCGCGGTTTCGCGCGCACTGGCCCGTTCCAGTACGTCGCGCGCGTCGGTGAAGCCGTACTTCTGCATGCCAGCGAGGTCGGCGTGGCCCGGACGCACCTTGGTCAGCGGATCTTTCGTCGCGCCTGGCGCGGGTGACATCTCTTCGTGCCACTTGTCGTCCCGGAACCACTCGCTGTTCTTGATCTCGATCGCCAACGGCGAGCCGAGTGTGCGACCGTGGCGAACACCGCCGATCAGCGTCAGCTCATCCTGTTCGAAGCGCTGGCGCGGCCCGCGCCCATAGCCGAGTCGGCGACGCGCCATTTCGTCCTGTATCTCCTCGACTGTGATGTGCAGGCCAGCGGGCAAGCCTTCCAAAATCACGACCAATGCCCGACCGTGTGATTCGCCAGCGGTCAGATAACGGAGCATCGATTCAGGCTACTGCTGCGGTCATCACAGCCACATCGGGCATTGCACCGTGCCACAACTGCTGCTGCAGGGCGGCTTGATGCACAAGCATGCCCAAGCCCTCCACCGTGGTGGCACCCGCTGCCTTTGCCGCGCGCAGCAACGCCGTCTCGCGCGGGTGATACACGATGTCGACGACGACTTGGCCGGCGTGCAGCAACGATGCATCGCACGGCAGTTCGTCGCCGGCCATGCCGACTGATGTGGCGTTGATCACGAGATCGGCGTTTGCGATATCGCGGGAGCCGCCAACCGAACCGATGAGCACGCCGTTCGAAACGGCAAGCGCAGCAGCGACCTCCGCAGCTGCGGGAGTGCGATTCACAACCACCACGCTGGCCGCCCCGACACGCGCCAGCGCGTCGCAGATCGCCCGTGCTGCGCCGCCGCCACCAAGTACACACACCGAACGGCCCACGACTGCGACGCCGGCGGCACGCAAGGAGGCCATCAGCCCATCACCATCGGTGCTGTAGCCGACCAATGTTCCGTCGGGCTGTGCGACGACAGTGTTGACGCTGCGCAATGCGCGTGCCGTCGGATCGAGCGCATCTACCGCGGCCGCGACAGCTTCCTTGTGCGGCATGGTCACTGACAGCCCGCTAATGCCAAGCGTGCGCATTGCGTCCAGCGCGGCAGGTGCGCGGCCGGCAGCAACTTCGAACGCGAGGTACACCCAATCCAGTCCGAGTTGTTCGAACGCTGCGTTGTGCAGCCTCGGAGAAAGACTGTGCCGTACCGGACTGCCGATCACCGCTGCGACCCGCGTGCCGGCACCGATCACAGCAAGCCTTTCTCGCGCGCGGCGGCAACGTTTGCTTCGTGCTGTTCGAGGGTCGCCGCGAACGCGTGGCCACCTTCCTCAGTCGCCAACACGTAATAGAGGTATACGCACGGCGTTCCCGCTGGAAGACCGACGCATAACGGATCACCCAACGACGGGTTCGGCGACGGGCTGAGCGCGGCCTCGATGCTGGCCCGGCCGGGGTTCGCGATTGGCGTCGGTGGCAAACCTGTGTGCATGTACGTGTTGTACGGCGT
>JAYVVU010000065.1:0-2328 GCA_043786755.1 Actinomycetota bacterium | reverse complement strand
TCGACGGCAACGTCGAAGTCACGGTCGATTCCGCTGGCGAGTTCGAATGTGGGGTCAAGCCGTGAGCACGCTCGAGATCAAAGGCATCGTTGCCTCCGTCGCGGGCAAGCAGATCCTCAACGGCATCGACCTCACCATTCACTCCGGCGAGGTGCACGCCGTGATGGGCCCCAACGGCGCCGGCAAGAGCACGCTCAGCGCCGTCATCATGGGCAAGCCCGGCTACGAAGTACACAGCGGCCAAGTCCTGCTCGACGGCGTCGACCTGCTCGGCCTTCCCGCATGGCAACGCGCACAAGCGGGCGTTCACCTCGTGATGCAGTACCCGAGTGAAGTGCCCGGCGTCAGCCTCACCGACATGTTGTCGGCCGCCTACGACGCCAGTGGCCGCCCCAGCAACGGACTCGCCGCTGCCGTTGCCGCCGAGGCCGACCGCATTAACTTCCCAGTCGCGCTGCTCGATCGCTCGCTCAACGTCGACTTCTCCGGCGGCGAGAAGAAGCGCAACGAGACCGTCCAACTCGCGTTACTCGCGCCCAAGTTCGCCATCCTCGACGAGCTCGACTCAGGCCTCGACCTCGACGCGCTACGCGATTGCGCGCGACGCGTGGAAGACCTCAGCAACACCGACGGCCCGAACGGCCGCCTCGGCGTACTGGCAATCACGCACTACAACCGCCTGCTCGAAGAACTGCTGCCTGACAAGGTGCACATCCTCGTGAAGGGCCGCATCGTCGCATCGGGTGGCCCCGAACTTGCCGACCAACTCGAGCGCGACGGTTACGAAGCGTTCTCCGACGCATCCGCTGCGAAATGAGCGAGCAGCTACACCCCAACGTCACCCGCGTCGTCGAAGCCGGTGCCGCACTCGGCCTCAGCATCGTTCCCCGTCGATTCCCGGAAGGCACCAAGACAGCGGCAGACGCGGCCGCGGCTATCGGTGTCGATGTTGGCCAAATCGTGAAGAGCCTGATCTTCGCGGTCGACGGCGAAGTCGTGCTCGCTTACGTGAGTGGCGCCAACAAGCTCGACGAGAAGAAGTTGGCCGCTGTTGCGGGTGGCGCCAAGTGCGCACGCGTCGACGCCGACGCAGTTCGCGAAGCAACTGGCTTCCCAATCGGGGGAGTGCCCCCGTTCGGTCACACCAAGCAGTTACAAGTCTTCATCGACCCCGACCTGCTGCAGTACGACGAAGTATGGGCAGCTGCTGGCACATGGACCGACGTCTTCGGAATCGCGCCCCAGCAATTGGTCGCAGCAAGTAAGGGCTTAGTAGTCGAGCTCAAGCCGAGCTGACTCGTCGTAGGCTGAGCAGCGTGCAAGAACTGCCCGTCATTGAGGACAGCCGCGGCGTCGACATCAGTCAGATTCGACGACAGCTCCGCATGTCCGTACCCGAGAGGGTTCGATCGATGGTTCACACTGCAAACGTCATGGTTTCGATCCAGCAGACGGCGCAGGCGTCACTTCGACGACAGGTTCAATGATGTTCGATCCCGTTCAGATCTGCACAATTCTGAACGAGGAGCGTGTCGATTACGTCATCGTCGGTGGATTTGCCGCCGTAGTACACGGCTCCTCCTTGCCGACTCGAGACATCGACGTGGTGCCGTCGCGTACACCGGAGAACCTTGAACGACTTGCAAAGGCTTTGGCGAGGATGAACGCGATGATTCGAACGGACAGCGAACCGGTCCCGGCCCGCCTCGACGGACCGTTCTTGGCCAACATGCCTCTGATGCTGAACCTAGTTACCGACCTCGGCGAGGTTGATCTGACCTTTGCTCCATCCGGTGGGCTCGGTGGCTTCCCCGAGTGGGACGCACACGCGATCGTCGTCGAGATCTCAAGTGGGCTTTCAGTGCACGTCGCATCGCTCGACGATGTCATCGACTCGAAGCGCGCTGCCAACCGCCCGAAGGATCAGCGATCGTTGCCATATCTGGAGTCGCTGCGTGACCAGCTGGGGTGATCGGTTGCGTTCGCTGCGGACGGCCGACTTCACCGACGACGTGTCGATGGTCGCCAGCGGCGCGCACGTCGAACAGCCCGAATATCAGCGTTGGCTTTCGGCGCTCGCGCAATCCAACGGACGGCATCGCAAGGTGTGGGAGTGGTGCTTCATCCTGCAGGCACTCGAGAATCACAATCTGTTGCGCGCTGGCGTCAGCGCCGTTGGCTTCGGTGTTGGCACCGAGCCGGTGGTCGCTGCATTGGCCGCTCGCGGTGTCCGCGTGCTCGCGACTGACCAGGCGGCCGATCAAGCGGGCGAGTGGGGATCGACCGGACAACACGCAACGGCGGTCGATTCGCTGCGCCGTCCCGACC
>JAYVVU010000064.1:0-5491 GCA_043786755.1 Actinomycetota bacterium | reverse complement strand
CGATGCCGTGCTACGCGCCAACTTGAACAGGTGATCGAGTTCTTCGTGCGTCGGCGCCGCCGGGAAGAAACCATCGCCGATTCGACCTGCGCGCTTGGCAGCGACATCGCTATGGCCACCGATGTGGATCGGTACCGACGGCTGCATCGGATGCGGCAGCGAGATGCAGTCGTCGAAGTCAACGAAGTCGCCGTGAAAGCTGGCAGCATCCTGGGTCCACAGCGCCCGCATTGCTGCCACGTGTTCGTCGGTGCGCTTGCCGCGGTCGTTGAACGAGACGCCGATTGCTTCGAACTCCTCCTTCAACCAGCCGACGCCGACACCAAGCTCAACACGCCCGGCCGACAACTGATCGAGCGTTGCAACTTCCTTCGCAAACACGATGGGGTTGCGTTGCGGAAGGATCATCACTCCGGTGGCGAGCCTGATTCGGCTGGTCGCCGCGGCGAGATACGAAAGCCAGATCAGCGGATCGGGAATCGGGCTTGTCTCGCCGCCAGGCATTTTGCCGGAAGGGTCGTACGGGTACTGCGACTCGTAGCCCTTGGGGACAACGACGTGCTCGACCGTCCACAACGATTCGAACCCCGCCGCTTCTGCGGCACAAGCAAACTCCAACGCCACGTCGGGCTGGGTGAAGGGACCAGTGTTGGCGAAGATGATTCCGAATTTCATCCGCTCAACCTAGTTCCACACGTATGTTTCAAATGGAGGCGACGATGGGAATCGAACCCATGTGGAGGGCTTTGCAGGCCCTTGCCTCAGCCACTCGGCCACGTCGCCGTGCTTTCACCGGTTACCCAGCGACGGCGCCTGCACGATAGCGGCTGATCGTGATTAGTCGCCTGAAAGTCCCGTGACCGCCGGGTCGAAGGCCGGGCGGGCGAACACTTCGCGCAGTGCTGGCTCGAAGTGTTCGAGCGGCAGCCACTGATAGTTCGGGTCGAACGACATTTGGTCCCAGTGCTCGCAGAATCGCTCGCAGCTGTCGAACCATTGGTGGCCTCGGTACGCCTCGCGCGCATCGGGGTCTTGCCCTGTATGCATGCCGTAGTAACGCAGTTGGAAGACGCCGTGCATGTTGACAACCCACGACACCTCCGCCCGCACGTATGGCCGGATGATCGCGCCCGCGACCTGGGCGTGATTCATCGGCGCCAACTCGTCGCCAATGTCGTGGATCAGTGCGGCGACCACCCAATCAATGTCAGCCCCGTCGCGCTCGGCACGCGTGGCGGATTGCAACGAGTGCTCCAGCCGTGTGACTTGGTATCCACTGATTCCATCGTCGAGCGCACGAAGACCCGCAAGTAGTCGCTCGGGTAACTCGGCCATGTAGCTGCGCTCTCGCTCGTGGAGCAGGTCGTAGTCTTGCTTGGTGCCAAATCGCATTTGGGTGAACTGCACAGTGCGCATTTCCGAATCGTACGCCCCGGCGTTCACAACCACGGTCGGGTCACGCACCCAGCACGGTCAGCCCGAGCGCCCGGGCTGCCTGCGCCTGACGAAGATCGAACGTGATGAAACTCAGGCTCGGAATGAGCAGCCGTTGCGCGCACGCGAGATGCACGGCGTCGAGAGATCGAATGCCAAGTTGCTCACTAATTTCTGCCGCTGCCAGACAGACCGTTTCGTCGACGGCAACCAGCGCGAACTGATCGAGATCGCGCGTGCACTGCGCACGGACCGCTGCAAGTTCGGATGGTTCGACGAGCCGCGCCAGGTTCCTGCGGACCTCGACGACTGTGATCCATGACGTCACTAAGACTGGATCGGAGAGCAGCAGTTGTTCGGCGGCCGCACGATCGGGCTCGTCGATGTAGCGCTTCAGTAATGCGCTGGAGTCGACATACGTCGTCACTTCGGGTCGACGCCCGAGTCAACTACCGCGGTCGTCGTCGACAACCTCGGAAACGCGTTTGTTCGACCGCACAGGACGAACCGGCATCAAACCGTCTGATCGCACTGGCGGGCGAAGCCACCCCTCGTCGACTCCCCGAGTCATCGCCCCGACACCCGGAACGGGCACAATCTGCGCCTTTGGGACACCGCGTTCGGTGACCTGCACGACCTCGCCAGCCGCGGCACGGTCGAGATACTCGGAGAGATGCTGCTTCAGTTCTCGGACGCCAACGTTCATGTGTACACATTACCAGCCCATGCGTACACATCCTAGAACGAAGCGATGTCAGGGGATTGCGAGCAGATCGCGCAGTCGCTCGTGGAACACGCCGCGCTCGCGCATCTCATTTCACACTGCTAGCAGTTACTTTGTCCTCGCTTGCGGGCCCTACAGGCTTACACGCGCACGTACCTTCGCGGTGCGATGCTCGCGCCCCAAGAGTGTCAAGTGCGCGTCTGCAAACAATGTACGTTTCGCTTCATGCAGGTAAAGGGGCCTGCATTAGCAAAGGGGAATCAATGTACGTACTTGGGGCATTCTTGTTATTGGCAGCGTTGCTCGGTGCCGTCATCGCGGTTATCGACAGCATCTTTGGCCTCGTAAGGCTCAAAGACCTCATCGCCAAGGTTCCGGTACTCGGTGCCCATTGGGGGCTCATCGTCAGCATTCTGATGATCTGGCTGATCAGCGTGTATCCGGCAGCTGGCTGGGGAGTTGCACACGAAGAGCGGTGGATCAACATCGTGATCAACGGTGCAATCGTCTACGCGGCAATCCCGCTGAAGGATGCCGTCATCGCGCTGGTCAACAAGGGTCTATCGCGCGGCGAGTGAGCCACCCCGGCCACTCGGCCGGTCTATGAATTGAGAAGGGGTCACCTGCAAAGGTGGCCCCTTCTCCGTTGTACAGGCGAATCTGCAATATTGGGGACCATGACATCCACTCTCAAAGGCACCAGCGGTGCACCGCGACGATTTGTTCGCGCCGACGGACCCGACAAAGTCACCGGCAGCGGGCGCTACACGGCCGACCTTTCGCTGACCGGCGCCTTGGCCGCCAAGTTCCGGTACGCAGAGGTGAGCCATGCACGGATCACCAAGCTCGATGTGAGCGCCGCACGCGCAATGCCCGGCGTGTTTGCCGTCATCACCGATGCCGATGTGCCCGACGTTCGCTTCGGGCCAATGGTGCAAGACCGTCGACTGTTCGCCCGCGATGTCGTGCGCTTCGAGGGCGAGATCGTTGCCGCTGTCGCCGCGGTCGACGCCGAGACGGCACAACGCGCCGTCAACGCGATCGTTGTCGAGTATTCACCGCTGCCGGTCGTCAACGATGTCGAGTCGGCGCTTTTGCCTGACTCGCCGCTCGTGCACGAAGACTGGGCCGACTACGGCGCTCCCGGTGTCATGGTGCGCAATCGCAACGACGCGTCGTACGCGTCGATCGCTAAGGGCGATGTCGACAAGGCGCTTGCCGAGGCCGACTTCGTCGTGCGCAGCCATTACGAGTCCGACGGGTGCCACGCAGCACCGATCGAACCACGCGCAGTGGTTGCGCAGTGGGAAGGCAACAAGGTCACGATCTGGACCAGCACGCAGGTTCCATTCGATGCCCGCGCTGGCGTGTGCGAGACACTCGAGTTACCGAGCAGTCGTGTGCGCATCATCGTTCCGCACCTCGGTGGCGGCTTCGGCGGTAAGTGTGGCTTCCACTACGAGGCACACGTCGCCGCGCTCGCTCGGATTGCCAAGCGACCGGTGAAGTTGGTGTTCAGTCGTCGCGAAGAGTTCCTGGCACCGGATAAGCGTCGTGAAGGAATCGTGTACGACTTCGAGACCGGCGTCAAAGCCGACGGCACGATCATTGCTCGCAAGGCACGACTGGTCATCGACAATGGCGCGTACACCGCCGATGCCGGCTTCTTCAGCCAACTCGCCGCGATGCATGCACTCGGGCCGTACAAGATCCCGAACGTTCTCTCCGAGGCACACCTCGCGTACACCAACCATCAGCCGTCGGGCTCGGTGCGCGCCCCAACGGCACCGCAAACGTGTTGGGCACTCGAGTCACACACCGACGAGATCGCGAACAAGATCGGGATGGACCCGGTCGCGTTCCGCAAACTGAACGCCGTCGACACCGGAGTCGAAGGGCCGAGCGGCCAGACCTACGGCGAGATCGGCGTGCAGCAGTGCATCGACGCTGCAACCGCATCTGCGGGTTACGGCCAACCGCTGGGCGAGGACGAAGCCATAGGCGTCGCGATCGGTTGGTGGCCGAGCTTCGCTTCCGCTTCCGGCGCGTACATCAAGATCGATGGCGATGGCAGTGGCCAGATCATCACAGGCGCGCAGGAGTGCGGCACCGGTGCGGTCATGACGTTGCGTCAGCTTGCCGCCGACGAGTTGGGCATGCAGCCCGAAGATTTCGAGCTCGTCTACCAAGACACCAGCGCCGCGCCGTACGACATGGGTGCGACCGGCTCACAGACGTTGTTCAACAACGGGCGTGCCGTCATCGCCGCTGCGGGGCAGATCGCCGATCAGTTGCGCGAACTCGCCGCCAACAAGCTGGAAGCTGCCGCCGCCGACATCGTGTTGGCCGATGGCATGGCGCATGTGGCCGGCAGCCCCGACCGCGGGGTCAAGATTGCAAAGTTGGCGGCGACTGCAGCCAACGGCGAACTGCTGATCGGTCACGGTTCTGGGGCTCCGCCTCCCCCAGCCCAAGCCGTGGGCAACACGTGTGTCGGCGACATCGGCATGACTGCGTGGCGCGCACCTCAGTTCAGCTGCCACGCCGTGCGCGTTCGACTCGATCGCGAGACTGGTGTTGTGCGCGTGCTGCGCGTCAGCACTGCCCACGACTCGGGCACGATCATCAACCACACCGGCGCGCAAGGCCAGGTCGAGGGTGGCGTGATGATGGGCATCGGTCAGGCACTGACCGAGGGCACCAAGTACGACGACCAAGCGCGGCAACGCAACGCTGCACTCCTCGAGTACAAGTTGCAGACGTGCGCCGACGCGCCGCCGATCGACGTGAACTTCATCGAGATCTTCACGCCCGATGCTGGCCCGCATGGTGCCAAGAGCTTGGCCGAAGCCCCGAACGTCGCAACCGCGGCCGCGATCGGCAACGCCATCGCCAAGCTCGTTGGTTCGCCGGTGCGGCGACTGCCGATGACCGCCGAACGAGTCTGGGAAACGATCAACACCGGGGCCGCATCATGAGCTTCACCATTGCCCACACGGTCGACGAAGCACTGGCCGCGATGGCGGCGGGTGCTCGCGCTATCGCCGGCGGCACCGACCTCGTCGTCGGTGCTCGTCACGGCAAAGCGGCGTTGCCTTCCAACCTGGTCGCGATCGATCGCCTCGACGAACTGAAGTCGGTGACCAAGACGAAGGATGGCGTCAGCATCGGTGCTCTCGTCACCCACCACGACATCGAAACGCATGCCCTCCTCGGCGCGAGTTACGCCGGTCTCGCCGACGGCAGCGCGTTGGTCGGTTCGCCGTCTACGCGCCACATCGGAACGCTCGGCGGCAACGTCATGAACGCCAGCCCGGCGATGGACACCGGTGC
>JAYVVU010000063.1:0-2334 GCA_043786755.1 Actinomycetota bacterium | reverse complement strand
CCTCGATAAAGATGCACTCGCCGGGGCAGGCGCTCGCCGCGTTGATCACGTCTTGGCGCACTCGCCAATCGACCTCCGCAAGGCTGCGCGAGCCGCCCGGATCGTTCAGCGTTTGCGCGTCCTGCACGACGTAAGCGATTCCGTCTTCAAGTTGGCGGAACACGTCGGGGCAGTGGTCGACGCACAGTCCGTCGCCCGTGCACAAATCCTGATCAATCCAAACCCGCATCAGCGGTCACGTTACAGCGTTGCTGCGAGAACGCCCATCGCGAGAAGACCAATGTTGCGCACGATGTGGACCGCCCCTATCGGGCGCGAACTCAGCGAGCCGAAGCACGCACATGGGGGACGTCGGCCCTGAGCGAGACGCAGCCCGAGCAACGCGGTGAAGGCGGCGAATAGCGCAACTGCGACCCACGCCACCGCATGTCGTTGCCACTGCACCAGCAGGGCGGCACCGAGACCGATCTCGACAAACGGGACTGCGGCCGCGAGCACGTGTGGAACGCCAAGGCCCGCCGCCTGCGTGCGCCACTCGCTCGGACGAGCGAGCTTCAGAACACCTGCGAGCAGCAACACCGCGGCGACAACAACGGCCGCGACAACGCCACTAAACGTCAACGGTGAGGCCCTCGTACGCGGCGAAGGCTTCGAACCCGCTCGCTCTAGCCGCGGCCTCGGCACAGCGACCGACCTCATCGAGCACCACATCGGTGCGCGTCGGGTCGTGATGGAAAAGCGCGAGCTTGCCGACGCCGCAGTGTTGTGCCAGCCACAACGCGTAGTCCATCGTGCAGTGACCCCACGTCGACTTCATTTCGAACTCGGCGGGTGTGTACTGCGCGTCGTGAATCAGAAGGTCGACACCCTCTGCCAACTCGCGAGCGCCGTCGCTAACAGCGAACGATCCGTCGTGGGGCTGTTGATGATCGCTGAGATACGCCACGCTGCGACCGCCAAACTCGACGCGGTAGCCCAACGTCGGCCCAACGTGCGGCACGGTGCGCGCCATCACATGCAAGCCGCCAATCTGGAACTCGCTGTTGACGGTGTCGTGAAAACGAACTGCGCCGGGAAGTTGGTCGATCGTCACCGGAAAGACGGGCGGACGAATGACAGTGGCCATCACTTCTTCGGCACTGCGCCCGTCGTCCTGAGCCGGTGCGTACACGTCAAGCGTCGAACCCTCGCGTAACAACGGCGAAAAGAACGGCAAGCCTTGCGTGTGATCCCAATGTAAGTGGCTCAGCAAACACGTGCCGTGGAACGTGCCCTGCTTGGCAAGTTCGGCGCCGAAATATCGCGCACCAGTTCCGAGGTCGAAGAACAGAGGGTCTTCTCCGAGGGCGCGCAGCGCTACACACGACGTATTGCCGCCGTACTTCGCAATCTCGCCTCCGTGACACGGCGTTGAGCCGCGCACGCCGAAGAAGGTCACCTGCATGATCTTCCACCCCCTTGTTGCCCACGCTACGCCCGCTCAGTCGGACTGGGCAATGGCTGGGCACACGTGACGTATGTCGCACGCTCCTCTCGTCCCTCACGACAAGTAGTTTGCGGCAATGACTGCGTTAAGGACAGGGACTGTTGTCACCAACGAGATCGAGTTTGCGTACCTGTCTGCTGGTGCCGACGAACCTCGGCGTCCACTGGCGCTATGCGTACACGGCTTTCCCGACACGGCTCACGGTTGGCGCCACCTATTACCGGCGTTGGCCGATGCTGGCTTCCGCGCGGTCGCACCCTTTCAGCGCGGCTACGCGCCAACCCAGATTCCGAGCGACGGCTGCTACCAAAACGGCGCGCTCAGCGTCGACGCCAACTCGCTGCATGAGGCACTCGGTGGCGACGGCGATGCGATCATCATCGGCCACGATTGGGGTGCGGTGGGCACGCACGGAGCCGCAGTGCTGGAACCGAATCGCTGGCGACGTGTCGTGACAATGGCGGTGCCACCTGGCAACGCGCTCGCACTGGGATTCCTGACCAACCTCAACCAGGTACAGAAGAGCTGGTACATGTTCTTCTTCCTGCACGGGCTCGCCGACATTGTGGTGCCAGCCAACGATCTCGAGTTCATCGATCGACTCTGGTCGCAGTGGTCACCCGGCTACGACGCCACCGAAGATTTGCTGTTCGTGAAAGCAGCGTTGCGCGACCCCGCCAATCTCGCCGCTGCGCTTGGCTACTACCGCGCGACCCTCGGCAACGGCAAACGCGACGAACGCTACGAAGTTGCTCAAAACGCCGCACAAGTCGTGCCCGCTCAGCCCATGCTTTACATGCACGGTCGCGATGACGGATGCCTTGGCTTGGACGTGCTCGAGGCAGCGC
>JAYVVU010000062.1:0-5502 GCA_043786755.1 Actinomycetota bacterium | reverse complement strand
GCAAGCAACGTCTTCGTCCCACGCACCGAGGACTAGACACATCCGAGCGACGCAGTTCCCCTGTTTGTGTCGCGCCCCTGACCGAAGTCGTATGAGGTCCGGCCGCGACACAAACCGGAAGAATGGGCGCCTGAGGGCGGTCGGTACGCTGGCATGGTGAGCTTTCCAACTTCCGCCGAACTGTCGTCCCTTGCCAACGATGCACTGCGCGCCTGTGGTGCGCAACCGATGGGCAAAGGCCCGCACGACGTTCGCACACCAATCACCGGCGCGACCCTCGGCTCGGTATCCGCAACGGCAAGCGTCGGCGAAGTGGTCGACCGGGCAACCGCTGCGTTCGCAATCTGGCGCAACGCCCCCGGCCCGCTGCGCGGCGAACTCGTGCGCCGTCTTGGCGAGCAGTTGCGCCTACACAAAGCCGACCTTGCGCGCATCGTGCAGCTCGAGGTGGGCAAGATCGAGAGCGAAGCACTAGGTGAAGTGCAAGAGATGATCGACATCTGCGACTTCGCCGTCGGGCTCAGTCGTCAGCTGCACGGCCTCACCATCGCCAGTGAGCGTCCCGGCCATCGCCTGATGGAGCAGTGGCACCCGATGGGACCAACACTCGTCATCACCGCCTTCAACTTTCCCGTCGCGGTATGGAGTTGGAACGCAGCGCTGGCACTCGTGTGCGGCAACCCGGTGATCTGGAAGCCGAGCGAGCTAACACCACTCACTGCAATCGCAACGCAAGCGCTGTTCGAAAAGGCGGCGGCCGGTCTCGACGTGCCAGCAAACATCAGTCAGCTCGTGCTCGGCGATGGTGCTGTCGGTGCCGAACTCGTTGCCTCCGAAGCAGTGTCGATCGTTAGCGCAACCGGTAGCACCGCAATGGGTCGCAAGGTTGCTCCCATCGTCGCTGCCCGCTTCGGTCGCAGCATTCTTGAACTCGGCGGCAACAACGCAGCGATCATCGCACCAAGCGCCGACATGGAACTCGTGGTGCGCGGCGTCACGTTCTCCGCCGCTGGCACTGCGGGGCAGCGATGCACCTCGTTGCGCCGCCTGATCGTGCACAACTCGCGGCTCGACGAAGTCACGACGCGGCTGACGAAGGCCTTCGCCAGTCTGCCCGTTGGCAGTCCGCTCGACGCGGGCACGCTGGTCGGTCCGCTGATCACAACGCGCGCGATGAACCATATGAACGAAGCGCTCGACAGCGCGCGTCAACAAGGCGGCACAGTCCTCGTCGGCGGCGAACGGCATCTCGCCGACCAAGCACCCGATGCCGCCTACATGCGGCCCGCCATCGTCGCAATGCCAAAGCAGAGCGAGATTGTGCACACCGAGACCTTCGCTCCCATCCTTTACGTGATGGCGTACAACGAGTTCGACGAAGCCGTGCAGCTACACAACGAGGTTCCGCAGGGCCTCGCCAGCAGTGTGTTCACCACCGACCTTCGCGAGGCCGAGCGCTTCTGCAGCGCCGCTGGCAGCGACTGCGGAATCGCGAACGTCAATATCGGCCCCAGCGGTGCCGAAATTGGCGGCGCATTCGGCGGCGAGAAGACAACGGGTGGCGGTCGCGAAAGCGGAAGCGATGCGTGGAAGGCCTACATGCGACGCGCGACCAACACCATTAACTACAGCGACTCGCTACCGCTTGCGCAGGGTGTGCAGTTCGGCTAGCTCACCAGGCTGACGGTCGGAGCGAGTTGCGGCACGGTCGTCACTACGTCCCACAGAATCGCGGTCAACCACTGAGCGGATTGTTCCGATGAGCGCGCATCGCCGGAGATGAATACACCCACCCACACGTTGTCGTCGTACCAATCGGTTTCGCAGAACGCGTCGGCACCTACTCCGATTAGTTCGGCACAGAAGCTCACGATCGTGCCGCCGAGATAGGCAACGTCGTCGTCGAACGTGAGAACAAAGTCGCCGAGCACGGCAGTGAGTTCGTCGTTGTAGTCGCCTTGCGGCACCAATCCGGTGTACACACCAAGATCCCCACGGCCACACTGCAAGTGCGGTGGCTCGCCTTCGGGCTGGTAGACGTACGACACAACCTCGCCTTCAACCGATGCGGCCGCGGTGGTCTCGGCGGGGGCCTTCGCGAGCAACGCATCGAAGTCGCCGAGCGGGCACGCATCGAGATCGGGAGCGCTGGCCTCGCTGGTCGCCCCAAGGTCGAGCAGACCTTGAATTGCCGACACCATCGCGTCCGTTGCCAACTCGTCCCCCGTTGTGTCGGACGTCGAGTTCGGCGTCGTGTCTGGCGCGTTCGAGGTTGTGTCCGCTACAACCGCGGAAGTTGCGGTCGACTTATCGCCGCCGCCACACGCGCTGATGATCAGCGCAACAGACAACAGACCCACGAGGTACTTCAGCTTGTTGGACATGCGCTCACACTACGCGTCGCAGCACGCGCAGACTGCCGGTGGTGCTGCACTGTTCGAACTGTCCGCTGTCGATCGCAGGACAAAAGATCAGCTCGTACGGCGGGCGCCCACCATCAGCCGGATCGGGGAAGACGTCGTGAATCGCCAGCGTGCCACCGACAGCAACGTGCGGCGTCCAGCCTTCGTAATCCAACCGGGCGGGTTCGTCGCCGTGGCCGCCATCGATGAACAAGAAGGCGAGCGGCGACGCCCAATGCGCCGCGACGGCGGCGGAGCGGCCAACGACCGCGAACACGACATTATCCAAACCAGCATCGTGAATCGTGTCGCGAAAGACGGGCAGCGTGTCCATCAAGCCGGTGCGCGAATCGACCAGCGACGAATCGTGATGTTCCCAGCCAGCCTGGTTTTCTTCGCTGCCCCGATGGTGATCCACGGCGAACAAGACTGTCGAGCACACACGGGCCGCACCACCCAACCACACAGTGCTGCGACCGCAATACGAGCCAACCTCAAGAAAAGGCAACCCCGGCATCGCGTTGCCAGCTTCGACTGCGGCGTCGAACAGTGCATCGCCTTCATCGGCGGGCATGAAGCCTTTCGCTGCCAATGCACAAGCCCGCAACGTGGCCGGCAGCGACTGATCGGACATTGGCGCACGATATCCGCCACAATGCACGGGCATGTCTGCCCTCGACGACCTCATCACCCTGCTCGACTTGGAAGCGATCGAGGTGAACATCTTTCGCGGTGTCTCACCCGACGAGAACCGTCAACGAGTGTTCGGCGGACAAGTCGCCGGGCAGGCACTGGTCGCGGCCACACGCACGATCGACGTGCCCGGTCGATTGGTGCACTCGTTGCACGCGTACTTCTTGCGCCCGGGCGATCCGAACGTGCCGATCCTGTATGAAGTCGACCGCATCCGCGACGGCAAAAGCTTCAGCACGCGGCGCGTGGTTGCGGTGCAACACGGTCGCGCGATCTTCAACCTGCAAGCGAGTTTCCACGGCCCGGAAACTGGCCTCAACTACCAGATCCCGATGCCGCTCGATGTTCCGGCCGCCGACACGCTGCCCGACTTCAAGACGAGAATGGAACCGCACAAGCACCGCATCGGCGATTGGTACGAACGCCCACGCCCGATCGATGTGCGCTACGTCGACGGCGATCCGTTCAGCCGCGACGGCAGCCCGTTGTATGGACAGCGTGTTTGGCTGCGCGCCGACGGGGTATTGCCTGACGACCCGACGCTGCACGCGTGCATCGTCACTTACGCAAGCGACATGACACTGCTGGATACCTCTCTCTTACCGTTTGGGCTCACTTTGGACGCTCCTGGCATGCAAATGGCGAGTCTCGATCACGCGATGTGGTTCCATCGCCCGTTTCGCGCGGACGACTGGTTGCTCTACGACCAACGGCCAATCTCCATCGGTGGCGCTCGCGGGCTTGCCGGCGGCAACCTTTACTCAGCTGACGGCGCGCTGGCCATCAGCGTCGTCCAAGAGGGTCTCGTGCGAGCCGCGCAATCATGACGCGCTTGCGCGCGATCGTGCCCTCAATTGCCCTGCTGTCCCTTGTGGCAAGTTGTGCGTCCGATGCCGACACCACAACTACTCCAGCCGCGACAGCTGCACCGACGCCAACTTCCGTCGGCGACACAGCTCCTCCGACTGAAACCTCGCCCATTGAGTCAACAACGCCAGACGTAACTCTCCCGCTCGCCGCCAGCTCGGTCGTTCTCACTCCATATGTCAGTGGATTCAACGGACCGGTTGATGTCGTGTGGCGCACTGGCGACCCGGCCATCTATGTCGTCGACCAGCCGGGTATTATCACTCCCGTCGTAGACGGTGTGACTGGTCCGCCGGTGCTCGACATTCGCGACTTGGTTGCGTGCTGCGGCGAGCAAGGAATGCTCGGACTCGCCTTCCACCCCACCGATGCACTCGCGTACGTCGACTACACCAACACCGATGGCGACACGGTCATCGCCGAGTTTGCGATCGGCGCCGACGGCGTGTTCGACCCGACGAGTCGCCGCACCGTCATCACGATCGCGCAGCCCTATCCGAATCACAACGGTGGCAAGGTCGTGTTCGGGCCTGACGGAATGCTGTACATCGGCATGGGCGACGGCGGATCAGGCGGCGACCCAGAGCGTCACGCGTTGTCGCTGGACAGTGCGTTGGGCAAGCTGCTGCGCGTCGACCCACGCGCAAGCGGCGACCAGCCGTACACCGTGCCCGCCGACAATCCGTTTGTTGGAGTTGACGGTGCGTTACCCGAGATCTGGTCGATCGGATTGCGCAATCCGTGGCGTTTCAACTTCGATAGCGAAACCGGTGACCTGTGGATTGCCGACGTCGGACAAGGTGAGTGGGAAGAGGTCGACGTCTCGCTCGCCAGCGAGGGTGCAGGTCGCGGTGTGAACTTCGGATGGAGCGCACTCGAGGGAACACATCCGTACAACGGCGATCAGTCCACCGATGGCGTCACGATGCCGATCCACGAGTACCAGCACGGCGACGACGGTTGCTCGATCAGCGGCGGAACGGTGTACCGCGGGGCGGCGATCCCTTCGCTGCGCGGCTGGTATCTGTTCGGCGACTACTGCAGCGGCAAGGTGTGGGCGCTGCAGAGCGTGCCCGGCGCGGCGCCCGTCGTTCTCGAACTCGCTAACGGTGGAACAGTCAGCGCCATTGCCGCAGGACCCGACGGCGAGATGTATGTGCTGAGCTACGCCGACGGCAGCGTGTTGCGCATCGACCCTGCGTGATGGTCATCAGAAGACTGATGGTCAGCTGACTCGCTGAAACTCGACGCTGCGAGCAACCACGTCGACCGCTGCCAACTTCACACGCATCGCATCGCCAGGGCGGACTCCACGCGATTGCACCTTGGCGACAACGGCAACATCGCACAGTTGAATGCGTGTCGAGTCTTCGTCGTCATCGACCACAACGGCATTGAAGACCTCGCCTTCGCGACCCTGCATCGTGACCGCCTCGGCGAGATCGATCACGGCACGCTCGATGCGACTCGCGATCGTCTGCGCCCGATCCATCGTTTCTGGAAGTTTCGGCAACGCCGCCTGCACTGGCTCCGGAACGGC
>JAYVVU010000061.1:0-5510 GCA_043786755.1 Actinomycetota bacterium | reverse complement strand
GAAACCATCGGAACCGAAAGTGGGCGGCCAAGGAAGTGCTCAATGCGCTGGACCGATTCGCGGAACGCGCGGGTCGCCGCCAACAGTGGCGATGACTACAGCGCTGACTTGCGGTCGCGCGCCGCGGGCATCCACTTCGGACCGGCAGTGGCATCAATGCGATCGACCAACCGCGCACCAAGGGGCTCGATCAATTCGAGGAAGCGGCGCGTCAACGGCTCGCCGAGCACTTGCCACGGCGGAATGGTTAGGTCATCGAGGTGATCCTCCAGTTCCTGACGGTGTGTGATGCCGCGGTGGTCGACTACGCCGTGAGTCGCAAGTCCACGCCCTTCGAGCTCCGCGTACGCCGCCTCGAGCGCGACATCGTTGGCACCGCGGCTGCGCGGTAACCAGTCGCCCTCGTACGAACGCCACGCGCCATCGAGAACTCCCGACGCGGTCGACGACAGCCCGTCGGCGATCTGCATCGCCCAATGCGTATCGCCGCGCCACTCGCGAATGCAGTTGATCGCGAGCCACGCCGAAAGCAACCCGCCATCGGGGCGCGGCCAATCGCGGTGCGCGGCGAAGGTCACTCGTCCGGCAACGGGTAGCGCATCGGCCACTGCCCACAACGGAGCAGCGAGTTCTGCGAGTCCGTCGACGATCTCGGGCACGTATGCACGTAGCCCCGGCCCAACTGCTGCGTCACGCGCCGCCGCTGTTGCCGCGAACGTTGTGTGCTCACGACATAGATCGAGGCTGGCCTTGATGAAGCCAGCGTGAATCGAGCCGAATGCCGCGGTCACAACTCCGTCACCAGCGTGCGCGAGCGGCGCAGCGCGTGTCGCGACGTAGTAGCCGTTGCCCGCGGGAACACCGAGGGCCGTGTAGTTAGCGACTGCCACTGGGTCCCAGTAGATCCAACCGATCAAGCGATGCGAAGCCATCGCGCTCCGCCGACTGAGGTCGCGCCAATCGGTCGTCAAGCCATCCACGGTTGCCATAGACACTTTCTAACTAATCTGTGGGCGCGATGAAACCCCGGCCATCACCCATGTGTGGTCTGGCCCCGAGACCTGACCGGAAATTGGTTACGCGATCAACCGCAATCGCTTTGTGCTTGGGTCAGGAAGGGATGGCTGAGGCCGCTGCCTTCGAGCAACTTGGGTAGCGACACGTTCACCAATTCGATTCCTTCGCCGGTGCCGAAGTTGTTGTCGATGACGAACTCACTACCGCCCTCGGGCGTTTCGTGTTGCTGGCCAGTGATGCGAATCATCGGCGGTGTCACCGATGTGTCGAGGAAGTAATCCCATCGCCACTCCACGTGCACAGCCGACGACGTGCCTGCGGGCGGGAAGTCGTAGATCAGGTCGTAGTGAACCGTCGTCGCCGACGGCTTGAACGCAAGGTCGTACGTCCGCTCGAGATCGCTGCCCGGCCCAAAGATGATGTGCCACGTGGTGGCCAGATCGCCGCAGGTGTAGCCAGCGATCGACGGCGCCACGCCACCTTGGAAAAAGGCGAAGCTCCACCCCGTGCCAGCGGGTGCATTGGTGGTCCCTGGTTTTGTTTCCGGCTTTTCGGGGCCGTGGTACAAGACGTCGATCAGCGCAGTGCCCGAAGCATCGAGCAGCGACGCGATTTGCTCGCTGCTGCCTTCGGCTGCTTTCGCCACCAGCCCGACGAGGAAGTCGCGAATGAACGCGGGGACGCTCGACAAGATGTTGTTCGCAAGATTTTGAACTGCGGTTACCAGCGTCTTGCGCAACTCTTCGATTTGGTTGCGGCGTGCGGTTGCCGTGATCAGCACTGCGCCGTGTTGCTCGTCGCCCTTCGACGCGGTGTCCTTGCTTTCGGTCCCCGTCACCAAACCGATCTTGGCGACGACTTCCGAGCCTTCCTTGCGCAGCTTCGTGTCCTTGGGAATCTCCACCGTCGACTCGGTCATCAGATTGGCCGACGGGACGAACGAGAACACCTTCCAGATCACCGGCGCGTCCACTGGCAACAGTGAGGGCAGCGTGACGCCCGCAACCTTGGCGCAGTCGACAAACCAATCGGGCCAGTCGTCGGTCGGGCCGATGATGATTGCTTTCGCGGTGGCCCTGTCGTAAACCTTGTCCGGCTCGACACCCTTGCGCGTGTTCGGATCTTTGGCGGTGACCTTCAGCGTCCACGGTCTGACCGCCGACACGATGTTGGCGACCAACGCAGCGGCTGCCGCGACTTCGGCGACGATGCTGAGAACTTGGGAGAGAACGAACTTGATTCCGTCGACGATCAGCGTCTTTGCCGCGTCGATCAAGAAGTTCAGGCCGCCGACGACAACGTCGGTCAGCCCCTGCAGTAACCCGTTGAGAAAGCTCGACCCGGTGTTGCCAACCTTGCCTTGCGGGATGTGAATCTTGGCGAAGATTCTGTCGACCGCGTCGAAGATCGACTTGGTGACGTCCGAGCAAAGTCCGCCCATCATCTTGCGGGTCTGTCCGAAGCCGCCCGACTTCAATCCCCCACTCGCGCCCGACGCGGTGTCGGTGCTCGCTGTGTCCTCGGGTTCGTCGGCTGCGAACGCGCCGGCTGCGTCGGCTGCAAACAATGCGAGCACAACCGTGGGGAACAACACGCCTTCGGGATGCGTTAGGTCCTGCCCGCTCAACAACGCACGCGAATACTCAGCGCCGGGTGTATCGACACCGCGCACGTAGCCGGCGAGGACCGCCGACATCGGCAGGCCGGTGGTTGTGCCGCCGCCCGCTGCATCGAGGGTTGTGCCGAGCAGACCCGCGCCAGCGACCGCTTCTTCAGCGATGAACTCTGCTTGCGATTCGGTCAGCGTGAAGATCGCATCGGTGACCACCGGTGTCTCCGAGTCGACCACAGCGATACCGGCACCCGCGATCGCCGCTTGTGCATCGGCGGCCGTACCAGCCGACCCGCCGTCACCGCGGCCGGCACTGCTCGGTGAATCGTCGCTGCCACACGATGTGGCAATCAGCGATACAACGACAGCCACACAAACGGTCCGCAAACTCGGTCGGCAAGTGATGTGCGAGGTCTATCACAGCACCCCTACGAGCTGTGAGGCCTCGGGGTTACCCAGCCGCCAGCTCGTTCATCTTCTTGGCGAGCTGGAAATCGAGGTGGCTGATGCCGCCTACATCGTGGGTCGTTAGCTCGACCGTTACTCGGTTGTAGACGTTCGACCATTCCGGATGGTGGTTCCACGTCTCGGCCCACACCGCCGTGCGATCGACGAAGCCGATCGCTTCGACGAAGTCCGCAAACACGAATTCCCGGCGCAGCTTGCCGCCGACTACGTGCCAGCCAACTAGGTCAGCAACCCGAGCCGCAACCTCGTCGTCGGTCAATCGTCGCAGCTCTTCGTCCATTGCATGCAGTGTACGATTCGCGTCGTGCAAGCCGACGAGGCGCTCCTTATCGCTCGCGGCGTCGCGTCTGCGGTCGCCAACGAAGGCCAGGTCACCGATGTGCAGGCCAGCCTGTTGGCAGAAGTGATCGATGCTGTTCTCGACGTGCGAGTCGACGTCAATTCGTTGGAACCCCTGTCGGCTGAGGAGCTGGCGGAGGCGATGGCCGGGCGGGCCGAGGAAGACCGTCGGCGAGTCGTGCACGTCATGGTGCTCGCCGAGTTGATCTTGCGCCCGATTCCGTTGCACGTGGCGGTGCAGGTCGGCAAGTACGCCAAGGCCCTGAACGCCTACGACCAGTTCGTACGCATTGCTCATCGCTACGCGCAGGGCGGGTTCGGCTTGGCATGGCTCGACCTCCACGACAACGGATTCGCCGAGCACTGGGAAATGGTCAGGATGGACCAACTTAAGACCAATGTGAAGTTGGAGAACCAGCTGGCACTTGGCGTTGAAGATGGCCCGCTTGCAGAACTGTGGCACAGCTTCATGGATCTTGCGCCAGGCACGCTTGGGCGTGAGGTGTGGGAGATGTATCGCGGTCGCGGGTTTGCGCTACCAGGTTCGAAGGGTGGCGCCTCGGCGTACCTCGCGCAGCACGACTTCATCCACGTGCTCGCCGATTACGGAACGAATTTGCCCGGCGAGCTGGAGACGTTCTCGCTGATCGGTCGCGCCGACCCAGATCCGAAGGGGTTCGCATGGATGGCGACATTGATCGGACTGTTCAGCACGGGCTATGTCGAGACTGCAGGTTTCTTTGATGCGGATGTCAAGGAGAAGCGTCTCGAAGACCCGACGATGCACGTGCGCGTTGGCGATGCTTTGCGCCGCGGTCGCATCCTGCGCGACAACCTCGGCACCGATCTGCTCGAAGTCGATTACCACGACTTCGCCAGTCAGCCACTCGACCATGTGCGCAACGAGTTGGGACTCGCACCAAAGTCCGAACGCGCGCTTGCGGTTGGCTCACCGAGCGTGTTCTCCCCCGAGGGAATGACCCCGTATCAACTGCAGTACGCCGCATCACTCGGCTGACGAGCGCACCGGGATCACCGGCAACCTACGCACTGAATAAGGATTAAGGAGCCAAGAGAGATGAGGTTTGCGCAAGGCATTCGAGTGCAGTGCAGCGACGGCAAGGCACTTGCCCAGTTGCTGCGGGACTACGACAAGAACCAGTCGTCGCTCGACGTGATGGGTTTCATCGGGACACGTCTACTTGAGAACAAGGACTGCCCCGGTGAGTATCTGATCATGGCGGAGTTCGCCGAAGTCACTGGCGAACTGTCCGCGGAGGAAGAGGCCAAGCTCAACGATCAGCGCGAAGAGACAGCGCAATGGGCCGCCAATCTGCGCGCGCTGGTCAACGGGGAACCGGAGTGGATCCACTACAACGAGCTGTATAAGACGGGAATCACCGGCAACCTGCGCACTGAATAGGTTCGTCGGCGACTGCGCGAGCCGACGGAGAGTTTGCTTCGCGAGTTAACTTGGCGGCGATGCCACTGGAGGCCGACCCGCGTGGCGCGCAGCACCCGTTTCGCAAGGACATTCAGGGTCTGCGCGCTGTGGCGGTGTTGCTGGTACTTGCCTGGCACGCCCGAGTGCCAGGGATCACTCGTGGCTACGTGGGCGTCGATGCCTTCTTCGTAATTTCCGGATTCCTGATTACGGGTTTGCTGATAGCGGAACGCCAGTCGACCGGCCGCTTGAACCTGCCACAGTTCTATGCGCGACGAACGCGCCGACTGTTGCCCGCGGCTGCACTCGTCATCGCCTGCACCGCCGTGTTCACGCTGTGGCTGGTGCCAGAGATCCGCTGGTCGGCGATCAGCGGCGATGCGTTAGCGAGCGCGCTGTACGTGCAGAACTGGCGGCTGGCGGATCAGGCGGTCGACTACTTCGCGCAGGGTGCCGCAGTCGGACCGCTGCAGCACTATTGGTCGCTCGCTGTTGAAGAGCAGTTCTACCTCGTGTGGCCGTTGCTGATCTTGCTCGCCACACCACGCGGGCCGGTGCGCATGGAGGTGTTGCTGCGACGACTCGCGATTTGCGTCTGCGTTGTGTTCGCCGCGTCGCTGGCGTGGTCGG
>JAYVVU010000060.1:0-5517 GCA_043786755.1 Actinomycetota bacterium | reverse complement strand
GCACCGCGCCTGCGCTCGCGACCTTGCCGAGCACGTAGCTGGTGCGAGTGAGCTGGCGCGAGAACACGAGCCGGCCGATTCCGCTTGTCTCGTCGTCGGCGACGCTCAGGTGCCCGAGAACCAGTGCGAGGAGGGCGCCGATGAGCGGGATGTAGACCACCATGTTCGATAGCAGCGACAGCGGCGGTTTGAGCAAGAAGGGATTCGTTGGTGCTGGCTTTCCGGTCGACGCCAGCAACCTGACCGCTTCCTCGTAGACGCGGACGATCGTCTGATGGCTCGACCAGCCGAGCACCCCGGCAAGTGCGGTCATAGTCAACAGAATCGCCAGTAGCGCGAGAAACACTCGCTGGCGTCGCAGCGACTGCATCTGATGTGCGGCGATGATGGCGATCACGTCGTGGCACCTTCCATGCGGACGTAGATATCTTCCAGCGACGCTTCGTTGGGGAAGCGGCGGGTGGTTTCCTCAATCGAGTCCTTGTAGATCAGCTCACCGTGATTGAGTACGCCGATTGTTGTGCACACCTTCGACACCTCGCTGAGTAGGTGAGTGTTCATGAACACCGTCATGCCCAAGTCGCGATTGAGGCGCAGGATCGTCTCGCGCAGTTGTCTCACTCCGAGCGGGTCGAGACCCGCTGTCGGCTCATCGAGAAACAACACCGTCGGTCGATGCACGATCGCCTGCGCGATCCCGATCCGTTGGCGCATGCCAGTCGAGAATGAACCAACTCGTTTGTTGGCGAGGTCGGAGCAGTCGAGATAGTCGAGGGTCTCGGCGACGGCCTTACGCGCGTCGGCGACGCCGGACAGCCTGGCGAAGAACTCCAGGTTCTCGGCCGCCGTCAAGTGGCCATACATTCGAACCTCGGCAGGCAGGTAACCGATGCAAGAAGTGACTGCGTGGCGCTGGCTGACGACGTCGAACCCGCACACCTTGGCCGTGCCCGATGTTGGCTCAATGAGCGTGGTGAGAATGTTGACCGCGGTGGTCTTACCAGCCCCGTTGTGACCGAGGAAGCCGAAGATCTCGCCGCGTTCGATTGTCAGGTCGATGTCGCGCAGAACAGGTTCGGTGTCGTATCGGTGGCTGAGTGCCTGCAACTCAATCGCTGAAGTGATCATGGCGGTCAAGGTACGGAGGGCCGCGCCAGCAAGCGGGTTGCCGATTGCCAGAACTCGGCCAGAACTGAATTGGCGCAGAGCCGCGCGGTTTACTCAGCGTTGAACAATCGCCACCAATCCGATGACCAGTCGATTCGTACGGTTCGAGTTCAACCCTAAGAGGAGTCTCGATGTCCATGACCGATACCGCACCACGATCCGACTTGAAGCAGATGCTGAGCAAGGTCCCGGAAGTCACGTTGTACTTCTGGATCATCAAGGTGCTTGCCACGACCGTGGGCGAAACCGCCGCCGACTTCCTTGGAACCCACTTCAACCTCGGCTTGACCGGCACCACTTTGATCATGAGCGGGTTGCTTGCCATTGCACTTGGCTTTCAATTCCGGACTCGCCGCTACGTACCCGGTGTCTACTGGCTCGCCGTGGTCTTGATCAGCATCGTTGGAACGCTGATCACCGACAACCTGGTCGACAACCTCGGCGTCAAGCTCTGGGTGTGCACAACGGTATTCGGCGTCGCGATGTTGGCGACTTTCGCAGTTTGGTACGCGAGCGAGAGGACACTCTCGATCCACTCGATAGTGACCAGCAAGCGTGAAGCGTTTTACTGGTTGGCGATTCTGTTCACCTTTGCACTGGGCACCGCGGCCGGCGATCAGATTGCCGAAGGCTTCAACATTGGTTACTTCAACTCAGTGCTGCTCTTCATCGCCATGATCACCCTCGTCTTCATTGCCTACCGGTACCTGAACGTCAACGCGGTGCTGGCGTTCTGGAGCGCATACGTGTTGACCCGTCCGCTGGGTGCCTCGATGGGGGATCTCCTGTCACAGGACAAGGCAGATGGTGGCCTCGGGCTCGGGACAACCGTGACGAGCTTCGTGTTCCTTGCGTTGATTCTTGGTGTGGTCGTCTACATGACCGTCGCGCAGAAGAAGGAATCTGTCGCCCTGGGTGCCTGACGTCGCGAATCCGGCGAGACTCGACCTATGACCACCGGCCAGCCCTTGGCGACTCGCGAGTATCGGGTCGGCCGGCGGGTGGTCATGGTTGAGGACGATCCCTCGATCGGAACAGCGATGCAGTCGGCGTTGCAATCACACGGCTACGACGTCGCTTGGTTCCACAACGGTGCCAACGCAAGCATTGCTCTCGAAACGAGCGTTCCGGACCTCGTCATCCTGGACGCCGGATTGCCCGACATCGATGGCTTCACGTTCTGCCGGTGGCTGCGAGAGCAACACAGCGCACTCCCGATCATCATGGTTACGGCACGCGACGCCGACATCGACATCATTGTTGGTCTCGATGCAGGTGCCACCGACTACGTAACCAAGCCGTTCTCGATGACTGTGCTCCTTGCTCGGATTCGTGCACACCTTCGCTCGGCTGAGTCGGTCGACAGTGACGCACCAATCGAGCTCGGACGAGTTCGCATCGAACCGGCCGCATACGTCGCAAGTCTCGACGGTGTGCAGATCGAGTTGCGGACACGCGAGTTCGAATTGCTCGTCTATCTCGCTCGACACGCCGGGCGCGTCGTGACACGCGATCGACTGCTCGCCGATGTTTGGGATCTGCATTGGGAGAGCTCTACGAAGACCGTTGACATGCACATTGCGGCGTTGCGACGCAAGCTGGGCGACAGCATTGAGATTGTCGCAGTACGCGGCGTCGGCTTTCGACTGGTCGTCTTATGAAGCGACGTATCACCTCCGCCATCGTGGGCGTTACTGCCTTCGTTTTGTTAGCGCTCGGGATACCGCTCGCAATCATCGCGCAACGCCAAATTCTCGATTCCGAAGTCGTCGAACTACAAGCACGCGCCGCTGAGACACTGGCGGAGATTGCAATTCCGCTCGACCCCACCAAGCTCGCACAGGTCTCGATTGAGCCCGACCAATCCGTGCCGTTCTCCGTCTATTCGACCGATGGCAAACTGATCTTCGGTGATGGACCGGAGGTCGCCGACCCGGCAGCAATGCAAGCCCTCGCCGGATCACCCGCATCGAGTACTGATGGTTCAATCGTGGTTGCGACGCCGATCACCGATCAGAACGAGACGGTCGTTGGTGCGTTGCGATTGAGCGAGCCGTTGAGTGGCGCGCAGGGCCGGGCGCGCCAAGCGTGGCTCGTCATGGGTGCAGCAGGCGTAGCGGCTCTTGGCATTGCAGCGCTGATTGGTAGTCGAATTGCTCGCGGCCTCAGTAAACCTGTCATCGAGCTTGCGGCCTCGGCCGCTCAGCTCGGAAGCGGTGGTGTCATCGACCATCATCAACCGGTGGGCATCGCCGAGATCGATCTGCTGGGCGCGGCGCTCGTTGATGGCTCGCAACGCGTCTCTGAGTCGCTGGCGCGCGAGCGGCGCTTCAGCGCTGATGTCTCCCACCAGTTGCGAACGCCGCTTGCCGGGATGCGTCTCAAGCTCGAGGCCGCCGCTGCAGACGAGCACAGCCGTACCCTCGCCAGGGCCGCACTCGGTGATCTCGATCGGATCGACAGCACCGTTGTTCACCTGCTCGCGTTCGCTCGCGATGCTGTTCCGTCGACTTCCACCGCTTCCCTGCGAGATTCGGCCACTTCGGCCCAGAAGCGGTGGAATCCTCGTGCCGATGCAAACGGGCGATCGGTGTCCGTGAAGTTAAGGGTCGAAGGCAATGTCGCTGTTCGTGCGTCGTGCACCGCAGTCGACCAGGTTCTTGATGTTCTCATCGACAATGCGCTCAATCATGGAACGGGCGCAATTGGGTTGACGGTTCGAGAGATCGCGGGTGGCGCCGCCATCGACGTTGCCGACGAGGGCTCGCTCAACGCAGCCGCGAGCGAGGACGACCTCTTTCGACGCGGCCATGGCAGCAATCACGGCATCGGCCTTTCGCTCGCGAGATCTATCGCCGAGGCCGAGGGCGGTCGCCTGATGCTCGTCCGTCGCCACCCGACGACCTTCTCGCTAGTACTACTCGCTGCTGAATGAATCAGGCCCGGGTGCGAAGTCAACGATGATGGCGGAGCCTGTCGGTTCCACGCCCTCAATCCGAATTTGCGCGTGGTGACTCTCGACGATGTCGTGCACGATCGCGAGTCCCAGTCCGGTGCCGCCGCCGTGGCGGGTTCGGGCATCGTCGAGCCGGACGAATCGTTCGAAAACACGCTGGCGGTCGCCCGGCGCGATGCCAGGCCCATCGTCGCTGACGGTCAAGGTGATCGCTTGGTCGCCCTGAAGCGTGAGGTCCACGACGATTTGCTTTGTGGCGTGTTGTTCCGCGTTTTGCATCAAGTTGCGCAACATCCGTCGAAGCAGAACTTCGTCGCCGTTAAGAATCACTGAGCGCTCGATGCCATTGGCTGAGACCGTGATGTCCGCGCGCCGCACGCTGGAGATGGATTCGCGAATCAATTTGGCGATGTCGATCTTCTGGTGCGGTCGCTGCTCTCGGCTGTCAAGGCGGGCAAGCGTAAGTAGGTCCTCGGTGAGACTTTGCAGACGTTCGACATCGGTGAGCGTGTCGCGAGCTACGTTCTCCCATTTCGTGCGCTCGGGATGAGTGACGGAAATCTCCAAGTCGGCGCGCAAAGCGGCCAGCGGGCCACGTAGTTCGTGGCTGGCGTCGGCCACGAAGCGCCGTTGCTGTTCGATTGAGATGTCGAGTCGGCCGAGGGTCTCGTTCACCGTGGTGGCTAGGAGGCCGATTTCGTCGCGTGCTGCGGAAACCGGCACCCGGCGATGGATGTCGCTCGCCGTGATCTCCGCCATGGTTCGCGTGATGTCGCCCACCGGTCGCAGGGCGCGACCGACCGCCCACCACGTCGTGGCGGCCACAATGACCACCAGCACCGGCAGACCAACGGCGAGCAGCGCGGCGATTGCCGCGGATGTGTCGTTGGCGTTCTCCAGGCTTTCCCCTGCGTAGATCGTGACGTTGCCGCTTGCCGTACTTGCGTTCAACGCGACCACTCGCATGTCGTCAGCCTGATCAAGCGGAGTTACCCGGATCGTCAAGATCAGCGGCGTGCTGCCAATCGGCTTGCTCGTGGTGATGGCAAGTTCGCCTTCGATGTTCTCCGTTGATGCGATCACCACGCCGGAGTCGTCGACCACTTGCACAAAAGCCGACTCTTCGCCGGGAAGCGCAAGCGTGTTCGGAAGCGCGTCGGCGGCGGCGAGCGCCGCCACGTCACGGGCACGCAACGTCGCGGCAGTCGTCGCGGCGGTATCCAGTCGGTCTCGCAGCAAGGCAATCAAGAACAACGCGGCGATGAAGAGTGCCACCGCAACGGCTAGCGCTGCGACTGCGGTGATGCGCAGTCGCAGGCCGACTCGGCGTACCCGGTTAGCGGCCATCGGGCACAAGCCTGTAACCGGCACCTCGAACGGTACGCAGGCTGTGC
>JAYVVU010000059.1:0-5527 GCA_043786755.1 Actinomycetota bacterium | reverse complement strand
GCAGCAGTGAGATTGCTGATCGTCGCTGCGTAGCTACGACCATTGTCGTTCAACACGATGATGACGCGCTGGTTGCTATGGCCGATGTTGTTCAGCGCTTCGTACGCCATGCCACCAGTCATGCTGCCGTCGCCGATCACGGCCACGATGTGACGGAACGCGTTGACTCCGGCGTCGCGCGCGACCGCGAACCCGTACGCGTACGACAGCACTGTCGAGGCGTGGCTGTTCTCGATGTAGTCGTGCGGGCTTTCCTCGCGGTTGGGATAACCCGAAAGTCCGCCTGCCTGGCGCAACTGTTCGAAGCCCGCTTGGCGCCCGGTGACGATCTTGTGCACGTATGCCTGATGGCCGGTGTCCCACAGGATTGCATCGGTGGGCGAGTCGAACACGCGATGCAGTGCCAACGTCAATTCAACTGCGCCAAGGTTGCTACCTAAGTGGCCGGCATTCTCGGCAACCGCCTGCACGATGAAGTCGCGAATCTCGCCCGCTAAATCGGCAAGCTCCGGATGACTCAGTCCTCGCAGATCGGCCGGTTGCCGGATTTGTTGCAGCCTCATGACGGGGTCACGTTACAACCTTCGGTTTCGCAACCCATGAGCAGTACGGTGCGAATAATGAGCACTCACATCGAGGGGCACGCTGGACAGCAGGCCATCGCCGCCATGCTGGCGTTCGGCACCGACACCATGTTCACGCTGAACGGTGCGCACGTGTGGCCACTGTACGAAGCGGCACGCGATCAGGGGATGCGAGTCGTCGACACCCGCCACGAGCAGACGGCAACTTTCGCGGCCGAGGCCTACGCCAAACTCACTCGCCGGCCGGGGTTTGCGGCGCTAACGGCCGGGCCGGGTATCACCAATGGAGTGTCGGCAGTGACCTCGGCCTGGTTCAACGGCTCGCCAGTTGTTGTGCTGGGCGGTCGTGCACCAGCAATGCGTTGGGGTAGTGGCTCGTTGCAGGAGTTCGATCACGTTCCGGTGATGCAGTCGATCACGAAGTCGGCGGCGACGGTGACCGACGCCACGAAGGCTGGCGAGATGGTGCACGCGGCGGCGCGTTTGTCGATGACGGCGCATCGGGGTCCGACGTTTCTCGACTTTCCGTTCGACGTGTTCGGTCCCTCGGCCGGCGACATTCCCGACGTCGGCGGCTCCGGCAGTGCAGCACCCGACGCCGACGCAGTCGCGCGACTGGCCGCGCTGATTGCTGGTGCCGAGCGTCCTGCCTTCATCGTCGGCGGCGACGTGTACTGGGACGGCGCGTGGGACGCATTGCGCGCAGCAGCCGAGCACTTGCGGGTGCCCTGCTTCTTCAACGGCCTCGGTCGCGGCACCCTGCCCGCCGATCACGAGCTCGCGTTCCTACGCACGCGCGGCTTACTGAAAGCCCGCGCCGATCTCGTCGTCGTTCTCGGTACGCCACTCGACTTCCGCCTCGGCTTCGGTCGCTTCGGTAACGCACAGGTCGCGCACGTCGTTGATGCAGAGACTCAGCGCGCTCGCCATGTCGAGGTACCGACTGTGGTTGGAGACTTCAACAAGATCTTGAGCGCGCTCGCGGATTACACCGGTGCGCGCGCAGATCACGATTCGTGGATCATCGAACTGCGCGCTGCAGAGGAGAAGGGCCGCGCCGCTGATGCGACGCTGCTCGCTGCCAACGACGCTCCCGTCAAGCCGAGCCGCATCTACGGCGAACTCGGTCATCGGTTGGCCCGCGACGCAGTCGTGATCTGCGACGGTGGCGACTTCGCCAGTTACGCGGGCAAGTTCGTCGAGGTCTTCCAACCGGGTTGCTGGCTCGACACCGGTCCGTACGGCTGCCTGGGTAACGGTCCCGGTTACGCGATCGCTGCCCGCGTGGTTCGACCGAGCAGTCAGATCGTCTTGCTACTCGGCGACGGCGCGGCCGGCTTCAGCTTGATGGACGTCGACTCGATGGTGCGCCACAATTTGCCGGTCGTGATGGTCGTCGGCAACAACGGCATGTGGGGGCTCGAGAAGCACCCGATGCAAGCGATCTACGGATGGGATGTCGCGTGCGATCTACAGCCCGGCCTGCACTACGACGAAGTCGTGAAGGCGCTCGGCGGTGCGGGCGAAACAGTTACTGAACCAGCGCAGATCGGGCCAGCGCTCGACCGCGCATTCGCGTCGGGGGTGCCGTACATGGTCAACGTGCTCACTGACCCGACCGACGTCTACCCGCGCACGAGCAACCTCGGCTGACGTATTTAGTTGGTCAGGTGTTAGTTAGTCAGGTGCAGCCGCTGCCGGGCGCTGCGACCACGTTGCCGTCAGCGTCGATATCCATCGAGGCAGATTCGGTGCGCAGATAGTTCGGCACCAGCAGCGATTCCGCCGTCGGGTTTGAGCCCTCGAGGATGTAGTACGCCTCGACGGCCTGTTCGACGAGGTGGCGTTCGGCCGCGCACGACGAGGTCCCCGCATCCTTGACGCCATCGGTACCTGCTTTTGGAACACATCCGGAACTCACGGCAATCAGAGGAACTCCGACTACCGAGCGAAATAGTCGACTGTTGGTCATGAACTACCCATCGGCGCCGGATTCGAGAACGTGAGCGTGACACTGGTCAAGTTTCATCAATTCGGTCGACGCTGAGTGTCGGGCCTCCGTCGCTAGGCTGCCCGCGTGATCGAGCAAGATGTGTTGCAACGGGTGCTCTCCGCCGCTGTGCGCACGGGTGCCGACTTTGCCGAGGTATACGCCGAGGACAAACGGTCGACGTCGGTGGCTTTCGACGATGGCCGAGTCGAACAGGTAACCAGTGGTCGCGATCGCGGCGCCGGAATCCGAGTGATTAAGGGAGACACCACTGGCTTTGCGCATACTGCCGACCTCAGCGAGGCCGGGCTTCGGGCCGCTGCCGAGGTTGCCGCCGCGGCGGCGAGCCAGGGCGACGGCGGTACGCGCACGATTGCTCTAACGCTTAGCCCAGAGCGAGTGGTCAGCCCCGTCGAGCAATACCCCGACGAGATCCGCAAGGCCGACAAGGTTGCGTTGCTGCTGCGCATGGACGAAACGGCGCGATCCGCCGGCAGCTCCATCGTTCAGGTAAGCGCGGGCTACGGCGATAGTCGCAAGCACGTGCTGATCGCGAACACCGATGGCGTGTGGGCGACCGACGAGCAGGTGCGCACGCTTATTCGCATCACAGCGGTCGCGGATGGCGATAGCGGCATGCAGACCGGCTCGCAAAGTGCTGGGCACACGATGGGGTTTGAGTTGTTCGACAAGATCGACGTCGAGGCGTTGGCTCGCGATGCGGCGCGCCAGGCGATGACCAAACTGAACGCACGCCCCGCGCCGAGCGGTGCGCTGCCGGTAGTCATCAAGCAGGGCAGCGGTGGCGTGTTGTTCCATGAAGCGTGCGGTCACGGATTAGAGGCCGACGCGATTGTCAAGGGTGCCAGCGTGTACGCCGGCAAGCGCGGCGAACTCGTCGCCTCGCCGCTCGTTACGTTGGTCGATGACGGCACGATGACCGGCGAGTGGGGCGCGATTGCATTCGACGACGAGGGCCACGCCAGTCAGTACAACGTGCTGATCGAGAACGGTGTGCTCACCGACTACATGTGGGATTACTTGCGGGCGCGCAACGAAGGCCGCAAGCCCAGCGGCAACGGTCGCCGCCAGAGCTATCAGCACATCCCGATGGTGCGCATGACCAACACCTTCGTGCTCAACGGCAAGGAAGACCCCGACGACATAGTGCGCGCCACCGACTACGGCGTGTACGTGGCCAAGCTCGGTGGAGGCAGCGTCAACCCTGCATCTGGCGACTTCGTGTTCGGCATGACCGAGGCCTACCTCATCGAGAACGGCGAGATCACCGAGCCGCTGCGCGAGGGCAACCTGACCGGCAACGGTCCGCAAGTGCTCAACGACATCGACTTGCTGGGCAACGACTTCGCGATGGGTAACCCGGGCACTTGTGGCAAGGACGGCCAAGGTGTTCCCGTCGGCGACGGTCAGCCGACGCTGCGCGTCAAGTCGATGACGATTGGCGGGACTGCCGCGTGAGTCCGTCGTATGAGTAACGACTTGCTTTCGTTTGCCGATCGAGTTGTTGCGCAGGCAAAGCCGGGCGAACAAATCGAGGCGTACGTCAGTCGCGATATTGAAACCGACGTACGTATCTACGAGGGCGAGGTCGAACACTTCGTCAGTGCGCAGAGCGAAGGCATCGGCATTCGAATCATCCGCGACGGTTGCACCGGTTTCGCGTATGCGGGAACGCTCGATCCGTCGGCGATCGCCGATGTGCTTGCCGAAGCTCGTGCCAACGTCGAATTCGGAACTCGCGACGAGTGGGCGGGTCTCGCTGAGCCAGACGACGTCAGCGTCGTCGTGCAGGATCTATGGAGCGAGGCGCTCGCTTCCTTCCCAACCGATCGCAAGATCGAGTTCGCGAAGGAACTCGAGCGTCAGACGCTCGCTACCGACTCGCGTGTGCGTGTCGACGACTCGACCTACTCCGATGGTGCCAACGAGATGGCGGTCGCAACGACGACCGGCATTCGCCGCAGCGGTCGCGAGAACGGCTGTTACGTAGCGGTCAGCACGCTCGCAACTGAAGGCGATGAAACGCAGAGCGGCTTTGGCTTCAGTGTCGGCCGTTCACCCGACGAGTTCGACGTGGCGAAGGCCGCGCGGGAAGCGTCGGATCGCGCAACACGTTTGCTCGGTGCAACACAGCCGGCCAGTCGACGCGTCACGGTCGTGTTCGATCCGTATGTGACGGCGATGTTTCTGGGCGTGATCTCCAGCACGCTGAACGGCGAAGCGGTGGCGAAGGGTCGCAGCCTGTTCAAGGATCGTCTCGGTGATCAGGTTGCGAATCCGCTCGTCACGTTGATCGACGATCCGACCAATGCGTTGGCGTACACCGCAACCGATCTCGACGGCGAAGGTCTTGCCGCCCGACGCAACTCGTTGATCGACGCTGGAGTGCTGAAGGGTTTCGTGCACAACAGCTACAGCGCTCGCCGTGCCGGCACGCGCAGCACGGGCAACGCAGTGCGAGGCGGCTTCAAGGGAACGCCCGGTGTCGGTTGCATGGCGCTGCAGTTGCAGTCCGGTACACGCGATCAAGCGGCGCTGATCGCCGACATTGACGACGGTGTGCTGGTGCAGTCGGTGCAGGGCTTGCACAGCGGCGTCAACTCGATCAGCGGCGACTTCTCTGTCGGTGCCTCTGGCTTGATGATCACAAACGGAACCGTCGGTGCGCCGATTCGCGAGTTCACGATCGCATCAACGTTGCAGCGCATGCTGCTCGATGTCGCCGAGATCGGCAACGACGTCGACTGGCTGCCAATGAGCGCAGCAGGCGTCACCTTGGCAATCAGAGACGTAACCCTCTCAGGCGCCTAACCGACCTCAGGTTGCTGGTGCAGGTGTGCAACGTCAACTTGGGGTTTTACGTAAAGCGTGTCGGGCTGTGATCCGTTGTCTACGGCTCCTTCAGCGGCAAGCCTTTGACACAAAGCCGAGC
>JAYVVU010000058.1:0-2347 GCA_043786755.1 Actinomycetota bacterium | reverse complement strand
ACCATGGAAACGCTTTCGTTCACGTGCCCACGTTGTGCTGCGCAGGCCGACGAGCGTTTTTACGGCCCGTGTCACGATTGCCGCGACCAACTGCGCACAACCGTGCGCGGCATTGCTCGTGAGATCGTGGTCGCCGAGTACGCGCCGAAAATGAACGTGACACCCAACGCGGTCGCGCTAAGGGACGACTGAGCTCGCGCGAGCGCGCCGTCCGCTGCGTTCGGCGAAGCGATCGAGCACGGTGACGATGTCGACGGCGACCCACGCTCGGTTGCGTTCTTCGCCTTTGGCCTTCAGCAATACTCCGGCGTCTTCGAGTTGACCGATCGAGTTGAGGGCCGTCTGTTTGGAGACCTGCAGGCGTTCCTGAACGATGGTCGAGTTGACCGCCGGCTGGCGGAAGAGAAGCTCGGTGAGCCGCCACACCGAGGAGTCGCCCCTCGCGTTGACTCTCGATCTCCACTCCTGGCTGATCCCGTCGAGTTCGCGCAGCATCGCTCGTGAGTTGTCGATCGATGCGAAGGCTGCGTCGGTGGTCTGCGAAACGATCTCATTCGGGTTGCCACTGCGGTACGCGTTGAGCGAAGCGAAGTAGGCGCCGGTGTCCACCAGGAGGCCGGCTGAGATCGGGACGGTGACGTTTTGGGTGACGTTGCGGCGCCGGAGCAGTGCGTGGATCAACGCTCGTCCGGTTCGGCCGTTGCCGTCAGGGAACGGGTGGATGGTCTCGAACTGAGCGTGAGTGAGCGCCGCGTGGACGAGTGGCGAGATGTCGGTGCGGTGCATGAAGCTGACGAGATCGTGGATTGCTTCCGGTACCCGACGGGCATGGGGAGGAACGAAGGCTGCGTTGTGCGGCCCGAACTTGCTGCCACCGATCCACACCTGCGCGTCGCGCCAGTGCCCGACCCACTCAGGATGTTCGTCCTCCAGCAGCGCAGTGTGCATCGCGAGGATGCTCGCCGCGCTGAGGTTGTCTGACAGCGCGATCGCGGCCTCCATCGCCTTCACGTTCGAGACGATCATCGTGGCGTTCCTCTTGCTGGTGTCTCCGAGTTCGGCCAGCGCGATTGCTTTCGCTGTGGCTGTCAATTGCTCGATGCGACTGGATGCAGTCGATTCGGATCTCAGCAGGATCGACGAGAACGGCACGACTCTCGACCCGAACTCGGCGTCGAACCTTACGATCGCATGCGCTGCTTCCTCGGCGTCGCTGGCGACCGCCGCTTCGAGACCCACCGGGATTTCGGAGATGACGGGTGTGAGCGCTGCCGAGTATGGGCCGGCGAATTTACGTCGTGCCGAATTCGACATCGAGATGTCCGGAGGAAGCGGCCAGTCGTACTGCTCGTACGTGATGGAAGGCCATGGTGGCATCACCGATTGATGGGTGGCTTCAGCGCGCGAGGTTGACGATCCAGTCGTCGGTGTGCTCTTCGGTTTGCGGTGCTGACTATCCATGACTTGAGTCTCCTCTAAGTCAAGGATAGACACCTATCCACGACTTGAGATGTCGACTCGTTGGGAATCGCGTGAAGCTGATCAGCCGGGTGGGGGGTTTAGGTGGCCATGCCGGCGCCGGGACGAAATGTCGACTCGCGTTTGTTGGCTCGGTCGGTCATCTGTTTGATGGTGGTCGCCATTGCCTGTTGGGCGCCTTCGTGCGCCATGATCTTCTGCATGACCGCGGCGCTGGCACTGGCCATCAGTTCGGCCTTGTGATCGTGCACGAAGTCGGCCGATTCCTGCATGGTGCGCACGGTGCCGTTCACCGCAGGTACCACGTAACGTGACACGAGTTCCCATGACCGCAAGGTGGCTTCACGGTTGGCCCAATCGTGCGCGAAGCCGAGCACCACGCCGAAGCCGCCGGTGATTTTCTGCAGGTGCTGGATGGCCGCCACCAGATCGTCGGGTGTGCCGACAACCGCTGCGCCTGCACCGACAGCACCGGAACCGGTGATCTCGTCGAGCAGTTCCCACTTGTCGTCGACATGATTCGCGCCCGGGCGACCAAGCACGTGCACGTTGTACTCGTTGTGCCAGCGTTGCAGACCCACTACGGCTTCTTCGCGGGCCTGCTCGCGGGTCTCGGCGATGTGCCAGGCCATCATCACGCGCCAGTTCTTTCGATCGACCGTCTGGTTGTGCAGCGCTGCGGCTTCTTGAGCGAAGCCCCATTGAGTGGGTAGCGCGGCAATGCCCTCGGTGGACGTGGACGCGATGGACAATGCACCCATGCCGTACTTGCCGGCGAGTTCCATTCCACTGGGCGAGATGGACGAAGCGGCCACCATCGTCATGTTCTCCTGCACCGGCAAGATCTGCAGCGCGGCCTCGTGCAGGG
>JAYVVU010000057.1:0-2353 GCA_043786755.1 Actinomycetota bacterium | reverse complement strand
GAGCGTCACCGTTCCACGCCATCGAAATGTCGTACGACCCCTGTGCGAGCGCCGTCGACGGGTAGCTGTCGTAGCCGCTGACATGCGAAGCGAACTCGTCAACGAGGAAGGCCTCTGCCGCGTCGAGATCGGCCGTCTCTTCGGTGGTCCAGTCGATGCCATTCGCCCAGAAGTACATGCCGGTGATGTTGCCGGCACTATCGAGCAATGAGCAGCGGCCGGATGCTTCGTTCATACACACGTCGATGAAATCGGCCCACGTCACGATGTCGCGGTCGATGAGCGCTCGGTTGTAAACCCACCCGGTCGAACCCCAGTCCTTGCAGACCGTGTATTCGTTGTTCGGGTCCCACGAGCGAGCGTTGTAGATCGGGTCGATATTGGAGAAGTTCGGCAACTTCGAGAAGTCGAGCTTCTGAATGAGACCCTTCTCGATCATCTGCGGCACGAACGGCCCTGTGGGCACGACGACGTCGAACCCGCTGTTGCCGGCGGCTGCCGAGAGCTTGGTCACGAGGTCTTCGTTGCTCGGGTAGTAGTCGACCTGCATCGTTACGCCGAGATCGGCTTCGGCCAAGGCGCCGACGATGTCGGGATCGTTGTAGGCACCCCAGGTGAACATGTTGAGGGTGCCGCTCGACTTATTGACGACATTGCTGAACGTGCTGAGCAGATCGCTGGTGCCACCACCTGTTGTGGTGTCCGAGCCACCATCTTTCTTGTCGTCACCGCAGGCAGCAAGAATCGCAATGCCAGCAGCCGCCGTACCTGCCTGGAAGATTGCGCGACGTGAAATCACCTGCCGGAAACTCTCAGGTGCCAGCATGCGCAGTGGTTGGTTTGGTTGATTCATGGGTGGATGTTCTCCTTGCGGTTGGATCTAGCGGCTTAGGTATTGGCTTCGACGGAGGGTTCCGCGAGCACGAGGTCGGCTTGGCGGGCCGAGAATGAATAGACGTCGGCAGGCGTGAAGGTGCACCACACTGCATCACCGATGGCGAGTCGCGGAGCATTCGCTCGCGGTGTGAGGACGAGCACATCGCGGCTTCCGGTACGAACGACGTACTGCAGCGTGTCGCCGAAGTGAGCGACGCTCGCCACCGTGCCGGCAATCGAGTTGCGCGATGTGCCGGGGTCGTCGGTTACCAACTGGAAGTTCTCCGGCCGCACTGCTGCCAACGCTTCCTGGCCCGTTGCGACTTCTTCGTCGGGCTTGGCGACGACGAACACGGTGCCATCGTCGGCGCGCACGCCGTCGGCCGTCGCGATACCGCGCCAGAAGTTGTTGCGACCGATGAAACCGGCGACGAACGCGGACGCGGGGCGCTCGTACACCGTCTCGGGGTCGGCGAGTTGCTCGACGTGGCCTTCAAGCATGATGGCGATGCGATCGCTCATGCTCATCGCTTCCTCTTGGTCGTGGGTGACGAAGATGAACGTAATGCCCAGCTGGCTCTGCAGCAGCTTGAGCTCGATCTGCATCTCTTCGCGCAACTTGCGGTCGAGTGCACCGAGTGGTTCGTCGAGCAACAGCACGCTCGGGCGATTCACCAGAGCGCGTGCCAGCGCGACGCGTTGTTGTTGCCCGCCCGACATCTGGCGCGGCTTACGACCAGCGAGCTTGCTCATCTTCACCATGTCGAGCGCTTCCGCGACGCGCGACGAGGTTTCCGATTTGCCAACCCCCTGCTGGCGCAGGCCGTAGGCCACGTTCTCGGCGACGGTCATATGCGGGAACAGGGCGTACGCCTGAAAGACCGTGTTGACATCGCGCTTGTACGGCGGAATGCCTTGCACGTATTGCCCGCTGATGCGGATGAAGCCCTCGTCGGGCTGCTCGAAGCCGGCGAGCATGCGTAGCGTGGTGGTTTTGCCGCAGCCAGATGGGCCGAGTAGCGAGAGAAATTCGCCGGGCCGAACCGAGAGGTTGAGCTGGTCGACCGCCACCATCGAGCCGAAGCGCTTCGTGACACCCTGCAGCTCGACCGAGCCGCGCTCGCTCTGGCCGGCGTCAGTACCGAGCGCAATGGTCGTGGCATCCGTCACGGAATCTCCCCCGAGAACTTGCGGTGGGCACAGCCCACGTGGTTGAGAAAGTTAATCACATCGGGTTGCGCCGGGGGAATCGCTTGCAGATTGGGTGTACGCGCAGTCAAGATCGGTTTGTGGATCGCACCGGCACCCAGATCAACGACACCGACCGCGCGATTATCGAACAACTGCAACGCGACGGCCGAGTTCCTTACACGCGGCTGGGGGCTGCGGTTGGTTTGTCGGAGGCCGCAGTCCGCCAGCGCGTGCAACGCCTCATCGATTCCGGCGTGATGCAGGTGGTCGCGGTGACGAACCCGCT
>JAYVVU010000056.1:0-2355 GCA_043786755.1 Actinomycetota bacterium | reverse complement strand
AGGCCAACTGCGGTGAATGCGATGAGTTTGCGCATGTGAGAAACTCCCTTTAAGGATTGCGTTACTAATAAGTGGTGAAGAGACAGTAGTTCGCGCCGCTTAAGCGCAGTCGCGATGGCAGCGATCGGGGTGCTACAGGGCCGTGAGCGACTCGGCCGGCAGGTCGAACCAGCGCAGGTTCTCGAACGCGTCCGACAGCGTGCCCGTGTGGCGAGCAGTATCGGTCCAGGCAGTGGCTGCGGCGAACCGTTCGCGTGCGAAATCGAGATAGCCGGCGAGCGCGGATTCGGGCGCGCGTACGAGATCGACCGGTGGCCGCACCAGTTCGCCAGTTGCAGCGTCGTAGGAGAGTTGCGACAGGCGCAAAGGTGGTTCGATTGCACCAGCGCGGTGATGCCACACGCCGTTCGCGGCGTTGAACCGATACTCGGGCAGCAACTTCCAGCCATGTTCACCGACCAGGTCGACCGCGTCGACGAGGTATTGGAACACCCGCTCGGAGATGAAGTAGTTAAAGCTGACGCGCGTCCAGCCCGGCTTGATTCCTTCGCATCCTTCGGTGATCTCGTGTTCGAACTCGTGAGAACGCTCGATATCGATGCCGAGCAAGCGATGCCCATACGGTCCGGCGCACGAGCAACCGCCGCGCGATTGGATGCCGAACAGGTCGCTGAGCAATGCAACAACGAAGTTGTGATGCAGATAGCGACCGTTGGGGCGTTTCACCACGAACGACAAGATCGAGAGCCGATCGGAGTCGGTGTTGCCCAAGACCTGCAGTGCCGGGTTCTGCGACCACGCGGCAACGGCTCGATGCCAATACGACTCTTCTCGCTCCTTGATCGTTGAAACACCGACTGCTTGCTTGAGTTGGAACACGAGTCCCGCGCGGATCGACTCGACGATGGCTGGCGTTCCACCTTCCTCGCGGTGAATCGGGTCGTCCAGGAAGCGATGCTCAGTCGGGTTCACGTACGTCACTGTCCCGCCACCGACGACATCAGGCACTCGGTTGTGCAATAGCGCTCGGCGAGCAACCAAGACACCAGGGGTACCAGGGCCACCGACGAACTTATGTGGGCTCAGGAACACGGCGTCCTTGTACGCCAACGGATGCTCTGCGCATTGCGGGTACATCTCGATGTCGACGTATGGCCCGGCCGCGGCGAAGTCCCAGAATGACAGGGCGCCGTGATTGTGCAGCATGTCGGCGATGGCGCACGTGTTCGACACGATGCCGGTGACATTCGAGGCGGCGGAGAACGAACCGACCTTCAGTGTGCGGTCGGCGTGCGCGATGAGCTCGCGCTCGAGTTCGGCGAGGTCGATGTGACCGTCGCTGTCTTCCGTGATGGTGACGACATCGGCGATGGATTCGCGCCAGGGCAGTTCGTTGGAGTGATGCTCGAACGGACCAACGAACACAATCGGCCGCTCGTTCTGTGGGATGTGCTGCGAGAGGTGATAGCGATCGTCGAGGTCGGCGGGAATCCGTAGGTTCATGATGCCGATCAACTTGTCGATCGCGCCGGTGGCACCCGAGCCGCAGAAGATCACACACGATTCGTCGTCACCACCAACTGCATCGTGAATGATCTGGCGCGCACCTTCGCGCAGCCGCGTCGTCTGCAGGCCGGTGCCGGATGATTCGGTGTGCGTGTTGGCGTAGCGGGGGAGCACCTCTTCGCGAATGAAGTCTTCGATGAAGGTCAGCGCTCGACCGGAGGCCGTGTAGTCGGCGTAGGTGATGCGCCGCGGACCGTATGGCCCGTCCATCACTTGGTCGTCGCCGATCACCGACTCGCGAATTTTGCGCAGAAGCGGAGTCTCCGCAGGGTCAATCACGACGTTCAAGCTATCCCACCAAATACGACGAATCTGTTTGGCAGATCGCGCGCGATTACATGAGGCAATTGGTCAGGAATTGCATCAGTGGCGCCGTCATCACTTCGTCGTTCGCCGCGCCGATGTGATTGCTCAGATACCGGCCTCGATCAACGGCGCTCACCCACGCGCTGAGCGGGGGTGCGTCTCGTACATGCGCAAGGCGACCGCCATACCAGAGAGCCCAGTGATGGCCGCAACCGCGTAGATGGCGGCGGGAATCGAGACAAGGTCGGCGAGCAGGCCGGCGAGCAACGCACCAACGACGAAGCCGCCGTCGCGCCATAGCCGATAGACGCCGACCGAACGAGCACGCCAGTTTGGATGAGCGACGTCGCCGATTGCAGCGAGCAGAGTGGGGTACACCATCGCCGTTCCGGCACCGAGGAACACCGCACCAACGGCCCACGTCGCGAAGCTGTCGGTGGCAGCGATCCACGCGATCGCGACTCCCTGGACGAGCATGCCGCC
>JAYVVU010000055.1:0-2358 GCA_043786755.1 Actinomycetota bacterium | reverse complement strand
GCTCACGCAGCGCAGCAACCGCGGCCATGGCTGTCGGGCGAATCGCATCGGCCAACGCGATCAGACCAACTGCAACTCCGTCGACAGCCACAGCGACGACGGTCCTGCCGCCCTCGGACAGTTCCGTCCTTCGCGATGCGAGTGTGCCGAAGTCGATGCCCTCGCGCTCCATCAGCCGCGCGTTGCCGACGGCGATGTGCTTGCCGTCGACTGTGGCGAGTGCTCCATGTCCGGGCACGCTGTCGAATTGATCGGCGCGCAATGTGGGAACGCCGCGCCGCTCGGCCTCTGCAACGATCGCCCGCGCCAACGGATGTTCACTCTCACGTTCGACGGCGGCAACGAGGGCAAAAAGTCGTGCTTCGTCGACGCCCTCGACGACCACGTCGGTGACCTCCGGTTGACCCTTGGTCAGCGTGCCTGTCTTATCCATCACGACTGTGTCGATGTGCGCTGACGACTCGATCGCCATCGCGTTCTTGAACAGCACACCCCGGCGCGCACCGAGGCCGGAGCCGACCATGATCGCGGTCGGCGTCGCGAGGCCTAGCGCGTCGGGACAAGTAATCACCACCACTGTGATCGCGAACAGAATCGCTTCCTCGACAGGGCGTCCGACGAGCACACTCCATACGAGGAAGGTGATTGTTCCGCCGAGAAGGGCGACAAGTACGAGCCAGAAGGCTGCGCGGTCGGCAAGACGTTGACCGGGCGCCTTTGAATTCTGCGCATCCTGCACAAGTTTCACGATCTGGGCGAGCGCAGTGTCGGCGCCAACATTGGTGGCCCGAACGCGAAGTGTGCCGGTCGTATTCAGGGTGGCACCGATGACCGCGTCGCCGGGACCCTTGTGTACCGGAAGGCTCTCGCCGGTGACCATCGATTCGTCGAAGTCGCTCTCGCCGTCCTCCACCACTCCGTCGACCGCCAGCTTCGAGCCCGGCCGTACGAGGAGTAGATCACCGACTTTCACTTCTGCAGTCGGGACCTCAACGGTCTCGTCGCCGCGGAGAACCGTGGCCATCGGAGGAGTCAGGTTCAACAGCGCTCGTATGGCTTCGTTGGCGCCACCGCGCGCACGCATCTCGAACCAGTGTCCGAGCAGCACGAACGCTGCCAACACAGTCGAAGCCTCGTAGAACACTTCGCCGCCACCGGTCAGAGTGACGACTAGCGAGTAGAGCCATCCCGCACCAACACCGACAGCGACCAGCACCATCATGTCGAGCGTGCGGGCACGCAATGCCCGGAGGGCGCCGTCGAAGAAGATCCATGCCGCGTAGAAGACGACCGGGACGCTCAGCAACAGCTGAAAGACGTCGTCACGCAGGCCGAACGGCGCCGCGACGTGAAAGTCGATTACGTCGCGCCCGATGGTTGACCACAAGAGGATCGGAATTGAAAACAGTGCTGCAACCAAGAAGCGGCGTCGCATGTCGCCGACCATGTCGTCCATCGACATGCTCTCGTGGCCGCCGTGGCCCATCATCTCGTGCGATGAGTGCATGCACTCAACAGGGTGCCTTTCCTACGACACCAAGTAGGAGCTACGCTGGTTTCGTCATGAAACTGTCATATTTGCGCGGAAGACCCTTCACGCAGCGGGCGACACAAGTTGCCCTATTGCTGACCTTTGCGACCTCATTGGTTCCGGCAGCACCTGCGTCTGCCTCCGACTCGAACCTGACGTCGGCGCAAGTGGCGAAGGAGATTCTGCGTGTGCAGGGCCAAGCCGACGCGACCGCCCTGCAATGGGCTGAGGCTCAATTGCGGGCCGAGGAACTCGCGGTGGCGACCGAGGCCGCGCAGGTCGAAGTCGCGGCCACCTCGGCCGAGTTCGACCAACTGCAACTTGCGATGACACAGATCGCGGTCAATCGGTTCACCAGTGGTTCTGGTACGTCGATGATGATGCTGTTCGGAGTCGCAACTGACGAGGTGCAACGAAACGCGCTGCGCGACTTTGCGCTCGAGACGAGTGCAGGCGATCTCGACACTGTCGACGCCGTTCGCAGCGATCTTCAGCACGCACAGGCGACCCTTGAGGACCTGAACGCGGAGAACTCGGGGCTTATTGAGAGCCTCGCTCAGTACAAGAGCAAACTTGATGAACAATTAGTAGCGCTCGCTCAGCTTCGCGAACATCTCAAAGATGAGGAAGTGAAGCGCGCGTACGCAGCACAACTTGCCAAACAGCGGCAAGAAGCTGAGAGGGCAGCGGCCGAAAAAGCAGCGAAAGCTGCCTCCCAGACGAGCAGATCAACCACACCAGCGGCGCAGTCGGTCACTGTGAATCCAGCGTGGTTGTGTCCCGTGGCGGGCGCGAACGCCTTCGGTGATTCGTGGGGTGCGCCGCGA
>JAYVVU010000054.1:0-2362 GCA_043786755.1 Actinomycetota bacterium | reverse complement strand
CATCGAGCAGCGGCCAGTCGGCTGCCCTCACTGCGCCTGCGATCGCGCGCAACGAGTCGTGTTGCGAGAGATCGCTCAGCAACATCGGATCGCTGCTCAATGAACCGTCGCCGGCCCGCTGCACATCGACGGCGTGGCCATCGATCACAATCGTTGCCCGACCCTGGTAGTTCGCTAACCGCATAATTGCTCCGTTCCCTTCGACGACCCGTCTAGTCAGTTGGCGACAGCCGGGAACCACATGTGAATCTGGCCCGTACCAGCAGCGTTTTCATAGTCGCTGTAGGGCACGCCGGGCGAGTTCCACGCGGCGCCGCCAAGTGCGGTGGCCATTACCACGTAGTGAGCGAAGCGCCCCTCCGGCGAGAATTTGCGAAACTCTGGGTAGTCGGCGAGCACAGCTGCGTGATCGCCGGCCTCGAGGGACTTAATCACCCGTTCGTCGGCTGCGCGATGCTCGGGGCTGAACACATCGCTCGGATCGGCGCCCTCATGCATTCGCAATTGACTGAGGGGCCAAAACTTGTGCGACAACGCGCCACTGGCGAGGATAACGACTCTGCGATCAGAGCGCCGAATCGCCTCGCCAAGCACTTCCCCAAAACGCACCATGTCGTCGAACTCGGCCGTCTGGCACGTGCTCACTGACATCCACTTCTCGTCGCGTTGCAAAAACGGCGTGAGATACACGGTCGCGTAGTGGATCCCCAAGTACGGGTCGTCGCTGGCGTGCACCCACGTATCAGTGCGCTCGCCAGCCACTTCTGCAATCAACCGCGCTAGCTCAGGATCACCGGCGAAGTCGTAGGGCATCTGCGGATTGCCGCGAGGCAACTCGTCGCTCGTGAACTTGCCACTCCGCCGCGCATGCGCGGATACGACCCACTCAAACGTCGTGAACCAGTGCGTGTCGAGCACGATGAGGGTGTCGGCACTCAGCGGGTCGATGCACTCGCGGCGCATTCGATGCAGACCGTCAACAATTGAGAAGTCGCGCCCGTGGTTCAGTTCCAAACGCACAGCTTCCGGCAGCACCAGTGGTGGCACGTGCGCGACGAGCGCCGAGCCGACGATCTCACCCATAGCAAAAACCCTTTCGCTGTCCTTTGGTCCCTAACAATCTACACTACAGCGGTGGTTGTGTTCCTGGCCCTGCTTGCCGCGCTCGTTTCTGGCACAGCGGACTACACCGGTGGCAGGGCATCCACGCGCCATCCCGCGCTGACCGTGAACTTCTTCGTGCACCTTGTCAGTGCACTGTTGCTCCCGCTGTTTGCGGTCGCGATCGGGTGGGAGCACCTACATCGCGGGGATCTTTGGCTCGGATTTGTCGGCGGCGTCTGTGCTGGAACCGCGTATCTCATCTTCTTTCATGCGCTGGCAGCGGGACGAATGAGCGTCATCGCGCCGCTCGCTGCTCTCACCACCGCGCTCGTGCCATTGGTGGTTGATGTCATAGGGGGCGTGTCGTTGCCAGGCGGTCGCTGGGCCGGCATCGCGTTAGCGTTGATTGCAATTCCTGCGCTCTCATTTCGTCGAGACGACGGAGGTCGCTCATTGTCGTTGCGGCTGGAGTTGGCCACTGCCTTCCTGGCCGGAATCGGTTTCGCTGGATTCTTCGTCAGCCTTGGGCATACGAGCAGCGAAAGCGGTCAGTGGCCGGTTTCATTTGCGGCCATCGGCGCGACAATGACCATGGGCGCGCTGTGCCTTGCCAAGCGGGTGAGCGTCGGCCGACCACCGAAGCTGGCGCTACTTACCGGCCTTTTGATGGTGGGCTCAGGCCTCGCCATCAATCACGCGTTGCAGATCGGGCCGTTGGGTGTCGTCACCGTGCTCGGGTCGTTGTATCCACTTGCAACCACCGCGCTGGCCAACCGCTTCGATCGCGAACCCGTCGGTCGCACTAATTTCGCCGGCGTCCTCTTGGCCGTGAGCGGTGCCGCGTTGATTGCCGTATACCGCTAAGGGTTCCGGCGCCGTACCGTGGAGTCAATGGTCGGCGAGCGAATTCTGATTGTGGAGGACGATGAACGGATCGGCGCCACGTTGCTGCGCGCCCTCGCGAGCAGCGGTTACGTCGCCCGTTGGGAACAGAGTGGGCGTGGCGCACTCGCCGCGGTTGCTGAAGAACGACCCGACCTGGTGTTGTTGGATCTTGGACTGCCCGACGCAGACGGCCTCGACGTGTGCCGCGCGATTCACCGCGCCGACCCGACCGTCGACGTAGTGATGCTCACCGCTCGCGATGAAGAACTCGACATCGTGGTTGGTCTCGATGCGGGTGCGATCGACTACGTCACCAAGCCGTTCAAACTGGCCGAGCTGTTGGCACGTTTGCGAGCGCAGCTACGCAGGGCGG
>JAYVVU010000053.1:0-2362 GCA_043786755.1 Actinomycetota bacterium | reverse complement strand
CGACGATCGGCGCCTGCGTGTGGAGATTGGCAGCGATCACTCGCCGGTGCGCCACGAACGTATCGTCGACGCGGTCGTCGGCGACCATGGCGTGCTCGCCAACGACGAGCTGTACCACGCGCTCGTACCCTGCTCGTTCAATCTTGGTGAGGTAGATCACCCTGCGCTGATTGGTGGCACGCCGCAAAGCGTGCACACCAATCCGGCAGGCTCGTATCAGTTATTCCGGATCGGCGACGCTGTCGCCGGACGAAACATTCACGCGGCCATCTACGACGCGCTGAGGTTGTGCAAGGACCTGTAATGGTCCGACTTTGGGGCCGACGCATCGTCACCTGAACCATCACGGCGCCCAAGGGTGCGCTTCGCCGTCATTGTCGACTATTGGGCGCACCCATGGGCACCAGAGGTAACCGATCAGAGTCCGGTCTTGCCTGACTTCTTCGCTTGCTTAACCGCCCGCTTTTCCTTCAACGACTTGCCGACTTTCTTTGCGCCGGCCTTCTGTGGTGTCTTTCCAGGCATGTGCCCTCCTTGTAGAAGTTTTCCGCACCTTAGTGAGTCAGCCGCCACGAATAGCGTGATTCCGTATCGCGGACCAATTCCGCATGGTGGACACCGGTGCTACTGTTGGTCAACTTCCTAATCGCAGCCGTTCACATATGCAGGGGTAACCATGTCCTTTCCATCCGATCTTGAAATCGCCCGCGCGGGCAAGCTCGTTCCACTCACCGAAATCGCCGCCAAGATGGGCATCGGGCCACACCTGCTCGAGCAACACGGCGATGAGCTCGCCAAGATTCGCCTGGAGGCGATCGACGAGCTGAAGGATCGGCCGAAGGCGAAGTACGTCGTCGTTACGGCGATCACGCCGACTCCGCTGGGCGAAGGCAAGACCACCACCACCGTTGGCCTTGGCCAGGCGATGGCGCATATCGGCAAGAACGCCGTCATCAGCTTGCGCCAGCCGAGCATGGGCCCGACGTTCGGCATCAAGGGCGGTGCCGCCGGCGGCGGTTACAGCCAGGTGATCCCGATGGAGCTACTCAACCTGCACCTCACCGGCGACTTCCACGCAGTGACCGCCGCGCACAACCTGCTGTCAGCGATGGTCGACAACCATTTGCATCAGGGCAACGAGCTCGAACTCGATATGCACAACATCACGTGGCGCCGCGTGCTCGACGTCAACGATCGCTCGTTGCGCAACATCATCGTCGGTCTCGGCGGCAAGATGGACGGCGTCACCCGACAGACCGGCTTCGACATCACTGCCGCCTCAGAAGTGATGGCGATCCTCGCGCTCTCGACTTCCGTCGCGGACATGCGTGCGCGTCTTGGCCGCATCGTTGTCGGTTACACCAAGGACGGTACACCGGTAACTGCCGAGCAGCTGAAGGGCGCCGGCTCGATGGCGGTCATTATGCGCGAAGCGATCAAGCCGAACCTGCTGCAGACGCTGGAGAACACCCCGGTGATCGTGCATGCCGGCCCGTTCGGCAACATCGCGCACGGCAACAGCTCAATCGTCGGCGACCTGATCGGTATGCACAGCGGCGACTACCTGATCACGGAAGCCGGATTCGGTGCCGACATGGGTGGCGAGCGCTTTTTCAACATCAAGTGTCGCAACTCGGGCATGGTCCCCGACGCAGCAGTGCTGGTTGCGACCGTTCGTGCTTTGAAGGCGCACAGCGGCAAGTTCAAGATCGTTGCGGGCAAGCCGCTTCCTCCGGCCCTGCTGGCAGAGAACCCGGACGATGTGCGCGCCGGTGCGGCGAACTTGATCAAGCAGATCGAGAACGTGAAGGTCCACGGAGTTTCCCCCGTCGTCGCCATCAACGCGTTTCCTGGCGATTTCGCTTCCGAGCACGATGCGATTCGCGAGATCGCCGAATCGGTCGGCGCTCGCGTCGCCGTGTGCACGCACTTCAGCGAAGGCGGCAAGGGTGCGACCGATCTTGCACGAGCAGTCGTCGAAGCGTGCGACGAGCCGAGCACGTTCAAGTTCCTCTACGCCGACAGCGACTCGCTGAAGACGAAGATCGAGACCGTTGCCACCAAGATCTACGGCGCGGCCAACGTCACTTACTCCGCCGCCGCCAATACCCAGCTCGATCGCTACGAGAAGAACGGCTTCGGCAACCTGCCGGTCTGCATCGCGAAGACGCACCTCTCGATCAGTGGCGATCCGACGCTGAAGGGTGCGCCAACCGGGCACACGCTGAACGTGCGCGAGGTCCGCGCGAGCGTCGGTGCTGGCTTCGTGTACCCGATCTGCGGCGACATGACGACGATGCCCGGCCTCGGTTCGGCACCGGCCGCCAGCATCATCGACTTCGACGAGCACGGCGAGATCGTC
>JAYVVU010000052.1:0-2371 GCA_043786755.1 Actinomycetota bacterium | reverse complement strand
TGTGCGTGGTTTCGATGTTCATCTGGGCGGCCAACCCCGACTTTCTAGAACCGTTAGTGCTGTACTCCGCCGATGTTCGGCGCGGTCAGGTGTGGCGCCTCGTCACATGGCCGCTCGCCAACGAGCCCATCATCTGGACTGCGTTGACCATCGCCATGCTGTGGTACTTCGGCCGCGAACTCGAGCGCATGGTTGGCCGGGTCCGGTACGCGTGGATGTTGCTGCTGCTGGCGTTTATCCCCGGACTGGTTGCAACCGCACTCGAAATCAACATTGCTGGCATTCGGCCGGTCGAGATCGCGGTGTTTGTTGTGTTCTGCATGGCACTACCCGACGTGCGCTTCTTCGGTGGCATCCCCGCGTGGGTCTTCGCTGTCGTCATCGTCGGCATCGAAGTGTTGCAGCTGCTCGGTCTGCGTGAGGCGGAAGTCATCGTGCTGCTGGCGGTGACGCTCGCGACCGGGATACTCACTGGCCGCTCCTTCGGCGTACTCAACCAGTACGGATGGATTCCGAACCTCGGTCGCCAAGGCGCCAAGCAGAAGCGTCAAGCGCGCCGCAGTGGCCAAACGGTTGTCACCGGCCCATGGTCGGGCTCAAGCGTTGCCGACCCGCGCGATCAGTACGAACTCGACTCGCTGCTCGACAAGATCAGCGCGCATGGCATCGACTCGTTGGGTCGCAATGAGAAGGCTCGACTGAACGAGCTGAGCAAGAAGCTACGCGGCCGCTGATCGGCGCTGTCGCAGCGATTGCGTGTACGCCGCGACTAGCAACAAGCCGGCCATAGCTGTTGCCAGGTTGGCGAGTGTGTGGAACTGCCACGCCTGCTTGATGTAACCGGAACCGAGCGCGGCGATCGCACCGAACAGGCTCATCGTTAGGTCGGCTGTGCCCTGCACCTCGACGCGGGCTTCAACGGGCACGGTTCCGATGAGCAAGGTGCTGCCGGCAATCAAGCCGATGTTCCAACCAAGACCAAGAAGGAACAAGCCGATAAAGATCATCACCGGCACATAGCCCGCGATCACGGACACAACTGTGCCGGCAGCGATTACAAGGGCGCCGACCATCACTGATTGCACTTCGCCGAACCGCGCGACACCGCGACCGACCAGCGGCGCCATGCCGTACATGCCGACGATGTGCAGCGCGATCACGAACGCACTGAGACTGCCTTGATGGTGATCCTTCATGTGCGGCGGCGTCATCGTCATCACTGCGACCATCGCCGTCTGCGAAACAACCATCGCAGCCAGTCCGAGCGGTGCGAGGTGGCTGTGCCGAATCACACTCGAAGAGATGCGCACCTGGCGTAAAGGGCGAATGCGTTCTGCGCTCGGGTCGAGTTGTCCGTTGATCGCCAACGGGTCGGGTCGCATACGAACCGAGATCACGACCAGTGCCACGACACCAAAGAGCGCGGCGACGATGTACGGACCGATCAGCGGATTGAAGCCAGCCGACTTGGCGAGGGTGCGCTCCCACGGCGTCAGCAGTGGACCGAACACAGCACCGAGAGTGCCCAGCCACACGACGCTTGCAATTGCCTTTGCGCGATCGTGTTCCAACGCGAGGTCGGCGGCAACGTAGCGGCCCTGCAGCGTCGCCACTTGCGCGCCGCCAAACACGAGCATGCCGATGAGGTACAACGCGAACACACCCTGCTGGCCGCTGACGGCAGTGATGGCGGCACCGACGGCACCGAGCCCGAACGACAACATCAGGCCAACGCGCCGGCCGCGCCGGCGCATCAAGGCGGAGATCGGAACGGCGAGCAGCGCAGCACCCAGCGTGTACGCAGCTCCACCGCTGCCGGCCAGCCGGTCGTTGCCGCCGTGCAACTCCTTCGCCAGCAACGCCGACACCACAACAACGCCAGCAACTGCGGCCTGGCCGGGGACCTGTGCGAGCCGCAGTGTGTTCAGCGTGCGCCGCTGTTGGAACGAGTAGTCGGGTACCGCCGACTCGGTGGCGGCGGTACTCATCCGGCGTCGAGCATTGGCTTGAGGAACTTGCCGGTGTAACTGCCCTTGACCTTGGCGACATCTTCCGGGCTGCCTTCGGCGACAATCTGCCCGCCGCCGCTGCCACCCTCGGGGCCGAGGTCGATGATCCAGTCCGCGGTCTTGATCACATCGAGGTTGTGCTCGATGACCAACACGGTGTTGCCGGCATCGACAAGGCGCGACAACACGGTGAGCAAGCGACGCACGTCATCGAAGTGCAGACCAGTGGTCGGTTCGTCGAGTAGGTAGATGGTGTGACCTGTGCTGCGCTTGGCTAGCTCGGTCGACAACTTCACGCGCTGTGCTTCGCCGCCCGACAAGGTCGGGGCTGGCTGGCCCAGGCGCACGTAGCCGAGGCCGAC
>JAYVVU010000051.1:0-2374 GCA_043786755.1 Actinomycetota bacterium | reverse complement strand
ACGTCGCCCGCCAACGTTGCTTCGCGATGGGCATGAGCAGCTTCGCCGATCTCGGCCATCTCCGCGAACAAGTCGGTGACGCGAATCTTCTTCGGTCGGCCACCCAAGTCGAGCGCCACCTCAATCGCGGCGCCGACGTCGTTGGTGTGCACGTGACAGTTCCAGATGCCCTCGCCGCCGACGACGACGATGCTGTCGCCGATCTCGCCCCAGCCTTCTTTGAACGGTTGAATCTGCGCATCGTCGAGATCCATGAAGTACATGACCTCGTACTGCAACTCGCTGACGTCGACGCCAGTCTTTTCGTTCACTTCCCGCTGTCGGTGCGCGACCGCCTCAAGCTGTTGCTCGGTCGGGCCGTCGAATTCTTCGGGCTCGGGAATCGGAACGCCGTCGACAACATTCAGCGCCGCGTCAAGCAGCAGCATGAAGCCAGCGCCGCCGGCATCGACGACGCCAGCATCCTTCAGCACCGCCAACATCTCGGGAGTGCGATCAAGCGCCGACTTGCCCGCCTGGCGAGCAGCCCGCAGAACCCCGACCAGCGACGCCCCTTCCTGGGCTGCGACATGGGCGGCATCGGCGGCCTCGCGGACGACAGTGAGAATCGTGCCCTCGATCGGCTTCAGCACTGACAGGTAGGCGGCGGCCGATGCGGCCTTCAGCGATTCGGCAACCTTCAGGGCCGTTCCCTCGCTGGCGCCCTTCAGCGTCCCGACCATCCCGCGCAGGATCTGGCTGAGGATGACGCCGCTATTTCCACGGGCGCCCATCAGGCTGCCGTGGCTGATGGCGTTGCAGGTCGGCTCGAGGCCCCGCTCGGCACCGTCGAGTTCGGCGACCACGGCATCGAGCGTGCGGGCCATGTTGGTGCCCGTATCGCCGTCGGGAACCGGGTAAACGTTCAATCGGTTGATGCCGGGCGCGTGCGCTTTCATGGCATCTCGAAAGGCGATGACCGTGTTGCGCAGCGCGTCGGGGCTGAAACGTTCCAGGGTCGCCACGCCGCCACACTACCGACGCTGGTATCATCCCCGTGCTCGTTTCAATCGCTCCGCCCGCACTTTGTGCGTCGGGGTCTTCAATCCGCCGCCCGCAATTGTGCGGGGGTCTTCAAACCGGAGTACGTCATGGCAGCAGTATGTGAAGTGTGTGGCAAAGGCCCATCTTGGGGCATGAATGTGTCGCACTCGCACCGACGCACCAAGCGTCGCTGGAACCCGAATATTCAGCGCGTCCGCGCACTCGTGAAGGGCGCCCCTAAGCGCCTTTACGTGTGCACCGGCTGCATCAAGAGCGGCAAAGTCGTCAAGGCCGGCTGAGGTTTCCCGCCGTGCAAGGCGTGATTAAGAGCTACGACCCAACATCCGGCGACGGCACATTGTTGCGCGACACCGACCTGGCCGAACTCGATTTGGCAAGCGACGCATTGGAAGGCTCGATCTTTCGCATGCTGCGTCAGGGCCAGCGAGTGGTTTTCGATCTTGATGCGCAGGGCCGGGCAACACGCCTGCGTTTGGGCAGCGAAGTCGACATGGAAACGCCAGGACATTAAAGACACTGGGCCATTTAAAGGACACTCGGCCACTGAGCGAAGTGCTCGGCGGGCTTTCAGGTCCAGCCAGGGGTTTGTAATACTGGCCGCGTCATGAGCGGAACCACTAGCAATGCGCGACTGAAGCAATGGGTCAACGACTGGGCTGCAATCTTTCAGCCAGACGACGTCTATTGGTGCGACGGCTCCGCTGAGGAGTACGACCGGCTGTGCAACGCCCTCATCGAGAGCGGCACGTTCACTCGTCTGGATGAGGCCAAGCGGCCCAACAGTTACTGGGCGCACTCAGATCCGGGCGACGTCGCCCGCGTCGAAGACCGCACGTTCATCTGCTCGACGGAACCTGAAGACGCTGGCCCGAACAACAACTGGCGCGATCCTGTACTGATGCGCGCCGAGTTGATCTCGCTGTGCACGGGCTCGATGAAGGGCCGCACGATGTACGTTGTGCCGTTCAGCATGGGGCCGCTCGGTTCCCCGATCGCACACATCGGCGTGCAGCTCACCGACAGCGCCTACGTCGCGACGAACATGCGCATCATGACGCGCATGGGCCAGAAGGCACTTGACGTGTTGGGTGACGGCGAGTGGGTGCCGTGCCTGCACTCGGTTGGCGCTCCGCTCGCGCCGGGCGAGGCCGACGTGCCGTGGCCGTGCAACCCTGACAACAAGTACATCGCGCACTTCCCCGAGACGCGCGAGATCATCAGCTTTGGTTCGGGCTACGGCGGCAACGCGTTGCTCGGCAAGAAGTGTTTCGCGCTGCGCATCGCATCCGTGATGGCACGCGACGACGGCTGGCTGGCCGAGCACATGCTG
>JAYVVU010000050.1:0-12799 GCA_043786755.1 Actinomycetota bacterium | reverse complement strand
TGACAAGCCGTTGCAACTCGGTAAGCGCACGTCCGGGCACCAGCACCTTCTGGTCGGCCTTCAACACTTGCTGGCCCACAAGGTCGCGCACCGCCAGGCGATACGAGTCGGTGGCGACCATGCGCAGGCCATCGCCTTCGGCGGTCATCATCACGCCAGTGAGAATCGGGCGCGCTTCGTCGGTGCTCGCGGCGCGCACGACCTGGCGCAGCGCGTCACCGAACTGTGCTGCCGGCAGAGTCACCGAGCTCGTGGCAGGCGACGCCAACTTCGGATAGTCGTCGAAGTTCAGTGGGCGCACGACGAAGTTCGATCGGCCGTTACTGATGCTGACTTCTTCACCCTCGACAGACACCTCGACCTTGCCTTGGCCAAGCGAACGAACGATGTCGGCGGAAAGGCGCGCCGGCAGCACGACACCACCATCGCGATCGCCACCGACCTCGATCGTGAGCTGGATCGTGAGATCGAGATCTGTTCCGGTGACGGTGAGCTTGTTGCCCTTCTGCTCAAGGCGTAAGCCCGACAGAACTGGGAGTGCACCCGTACGACCTGTGGCCGCGCGACCAGCAGTGGCTAGCGCGTCGGCGAGTACTTCACGTTCACAGCGGAACTTCACAGCGTTCCCTTTCGAAATTGGTGATTATCGGTGGAGGTCATGTGTGCGTAGAAAACCTAATAGGACTAATAAGGGCTGTGGATTGTGGACAAGTGAGTCTTTGCCCAGCGTAGGGGGCGAAGCTGCATACACAAGGCTTTCCCCACGCGCGCACAGGCAACGAATGCCATGTGTGTGATTCGGTGGACAAGGTTGAGTTGTCCCCCGCGCGCGGCACTTGTTCCCCAGGCCGCGCACAAGATAACCCGCACGCTCATGCGGCCTTCTTGAGTCGTTGCACAAGGTCGGTGACTTGGTCGTAGATCTGTTTGCGCTCTTTCATCAATCGCTGAATCTTGTCGACGGCGTGTATCACGGTTGTGTGATCGCGGCCGCCGAACAGGCGAGCGATCGCGGGATAGCTGAGGTCGGTCAGCTCACGAAATACATACATCGCCATCTGCCGGGCTGTGACCAGTGGGCGCTGCCGGCTCTTGCCGCGCAGGGCGTCGACGCTGTGCCCGAGGATGATCGCGATCTCGTTGAGCATTTCGTCGTCGGTGCGTGGCTTGACGTACGAGTCGGTCATCAGGTCGCCGAGCAAGCCCTCCGCCATGTGCATGCTGATCGGGACGTGGTTGAGGCTGGCGTACGCGGTGACGCGGATGAGGGCGCCTTCGAGTTCACGGATGTTGGTCGTGATACGCGAGGCGATGAATTCCAGCGTGTCGGCCGGCACCGGGCTGTGATCGCGCTCGGCCTTGTTGCGCAGAATCGCGAGGCGGGTCTCAAGGTCTGGAGGCTGAATGTCGGTGATCAGACCCCACTTGAAGCGGCCGCGCAGCCGTTCTTCCAGGGTCGGGATTGCGTCGGGCATCCGGTCGCTGGAGATCACCACTTGCTTGTTCGATCCGTGCAGCGCGTTGAAGGTATGGAAGAACTCTTCCTGGAGCCCCTCTTTGCCTTCCATGAACTGGATGTCGTCGATCAGCAGCACGTCGATGTCGCGATAACGGCGCTTGAAGTTGGCGGTCGTGTTGGTACGGATGGCGTCGACGTATTCGTTCAGGAACGTTTCAGTCGTGACGTACCGGACCACATCGTGCTGATAGTGGTTGTGGACGTAGTGCCCGATGGCGTGCAGCAGGTGGGTCTTGCCGAGACCGGCTGAGCCGTAGATGAACAACGGGTTGTAACTGCGCCCGGGGGTTTCGGCGACCCGCAGGGCAGCGGCCAAGGCGAATTGGTTGCTGGCGCCCTTCACGAACGCTTCGAAGGTGTACCGCGGGTTCATCCCGCCGGTGTCAACCCGACTGCTGCTCGAGCCCGATGTTGGTTCGGTGGGTGCCACCGAGTCGCGTTCGGGTGATTCGGCGACCCACTCCTGTGGTTCGGCTTGGTCGGCGACTTGCACCTCGATCACAAACTGCACGCCGGCGGCGCCGATCTCTTCGAGGGCGTCGCGCACCAACGGCAGGTACCGCGAAAGGATTCGGTCGCGTGCGTGAGCGTTCGGCGCGCTGACGCGCAGCATCGACGAATCGCTGTCGAGGGCTACGACGTCTTGGAACGTCGAGAACCAGACCGCTTCGGAGACCTGCGCACGGAGCAATTGGGCAACGGCTGTCCACAGCTGTTCATGGTCGCTCACCTGCGCCTCCTTCCCGATCGTCCCGCACTGTCCACATGCTTGTCCACACGATGTGGACAAGTCACGTTGGGGCGAGAAGGGCGCACGCTAGCAGCAATAGCACAGGCTCAAAAACGAGCAACCTGAATCGCGAATTACCACCCGCGCGCCCCTAGTCTTGTTTCTTCGTGTGACGAGTGGCCAATCTGTGTGGCGCAAGTCGCCGAAACCTGAGATCTACTGAACCGCCACTGAATGTGGCTGGAGGAGGGGTTGCGTGAAGCGCACCTACCAACCAAATAACCGACGTCGTGCTAAGAAGCACGGCTTCCGTAACCGCATGAGCACCCGCGCCGGCCGGGCAGTGTTGAAGGCCCGCCGTGCCAAGGGTCGGCACCGACTGTCGGCTTGATCTGGCGCATCCGAGAGCGCAGCGCCTTCACGCGCATCGCGTCCGATGGTCGGCGCGCTCGGGCCGGAGTGCTGTGGTGCACCTACTTCCTCGATCCTCCAGACAGCGCGACGCCGCCGCGGGTGGCGTTCGCGTTCGGTCGCGCGTTCGGACCCGCCGTCGTACGCAATCGTGTGCGCCGGCAGTTACGGGTCATGTTGCGCTCGGCGGCTTCCAGCGGCCAGCTGCCAGCGGGCGAGTTCCTGTTCGGCGGCCAATCAAGTGCAGCCGGACGGTCGTCGGTCGAACTTCAGTTCGATCTACAACTTCTGCTGGCCAAGCTTCACGCGTAATTCGCCTGATTAACGCCTATCAACGGGTATTCGAGGGCCGGCCGTCGCCCTGTCGGTTTACGCCCTCATGCAGTGCCTATGCAAAACAGGCGCTGCAAACACACGGAACGCGCCGTGGACTGTGGCTGGCAATGCGCCGAATCCTGCGCTGCCGGCCGTTCGGCCCATCCGGCTGGGACCCTGTCCCCCACCATCTTTCACACACTCATACAGGCTGTGACCTTAACGACAAAGGCGTGCACACATGATTGCCATTCAGTTCTTCGAACAACCGGCGAAATTGCTGAACTGGTTCTACAGCCTGACGCACGACTACATCCTGTCGATCGCGATGATCGCCCTCGTAGTCATGCTGGTCACCTCTCCCCTAGTGCTGAAGAGCACCAAGGGCATGCTCGAGATGCAGAAGCTGCAGCCCGAGATGCGCAAGCTGCAGAACCAATACCGCGGCGACCGCCAGAAGCTCAACGAAGAAATGATGAAGCTGTATCAGGCGCACAAGGTCAACCCTCTGGCCTCGTGCCTGCCCTTGCTGCTGCAGATGCCGGTGTTCTTGATCATGTTCCGGGTGCTCTACGGCCTGACCAGCAAGGACGCCAACGGTCGTTTCGTGCCGAAGTACCTCAGCACCGATACCGAGCTCTATCTGTCGCTGGTCGGAAAAACGGAGATGAAGTCGTGGTTCCTCGACCTGGCCGTCCGTCCGTACCAGGTGGTCGGTGATTCGTTCGGCAAAGGACTGATTTATACGGGTTTGGTGGCTTTGCTGTGCGTGCTCTACTTCGCCCAGCAACGCATGATCGCTAGCCGCAACACGGCCTCGCCATCGATGTCGCCGACCATGCAGAAGGTCATGCAGTACCTCCCGGTGATGTTTGGTGTCTTCTCGTTCTTCTATCTCACTGGTTTGGCGGTCTACTACGCCGCGCAGGCTGTGTTCCGCATCGGATTGAACTACTACATCACCTTCCGGTTCTATAGGGGCGACCACTCGCTGGGCCGTGTCGCGCAGCGCGCGGGCGAGGAAGCCCGTGAGATTGCGAAGAAGGACGGCAGCGGCGGTGGTGGTGGATTGTTTGCTCAGGCCAAGCGAGATCTCGCGGCTGGCAAGCAAGCCTCGACGCCACCTAACGCAGGAACAACCAGCGGGCGTTTCACCCCGCCGAAGAACAAACCAACCCCCAGCGCCGGCCAGAGCAAGGGACGTCCAGCGTCGAGCGGCAAGTTCGCTCGCCCGGACGGCACTGGCCGCACTCCGAAGAAGAAATAGCAGGTCAGACAGCATGGAATGGGTAGAGACAACCGGCAAGACGCTGGCCGAAGCCAAAGATGCAGCGCTCGATCAACTAGGTGTGCACGAGGAAGACGCCGAATTCGACGTCCTCGAGGAGCCACAGGCCGGTCTCTTTGGCCGCGTTCGTGGTGAAGCCCGGGTTCGTGCCCGCGTGCGTCCGGCGCAAGCGCGCCAGAAGGTCGATCGTCGCGATCGCAAACGCGCCGAACGTGCAGAGAAGACGGACAAGGGCGAAACGACCCGTACTGCAACCGAAAAGCCCGGGACTTCGTCGTCGACTTCATCGTCCACGGCTAGTCCTTCAACGGCACGACCGGCCAAGGCTGCTGCCAAGCCAAGGCCGCCAAGGGAACCAAAGAGTCCAGCCAGTAAGCCAGCCAAAGTTGAAGGGGAGCACACCGTGGATCCAGGTCAAGTAGGCGAGGAAGCTCGTCGGTTTGTAGATGAATTGGTCGCTGCCTTCCGCCTCACGGGCACCACTGAGCTGATTTCTGATGGTGAAGACCTGGAGATTCGGGTGCATGGCCAGGAACTTGGCCTGCTGGTCGGCCCGCGCGGCACCACCCTGCAGGCCGTACAGGACCTGACGCGGGTGGCTTCCCAGCGCCGTCTCGGCGACCACGACACACGCCTGCGCGTCGATGTTGGTGGCTACCGCGAGCGTCGCCGTGCGGCGCTTGGCACGTTTGCCACGCAAATGGCCGAAGAGGTCAAGGCTTCTGGGGTCGCGCGGGTGCTGGAGCCGATGTCGTCGGCCGACCGCAAGGTGATCCACGACACGCTGGCAACCATTGACGACATCTCGACCCGCTCGGAAGGCGACGACCCGTACCGCCGGGTGGTAATTGCCCCGGCGAATGCCTAACGGCCGGGACCTTCACGACCAGCTTTTGCTGGACGCCCTCGCCGATATTCAACGGCGAGGCGCCATCGGTGAAGCGTCGCTGTCGGCAGCGGTGGCCCACGCCGACCAGTTCGTCGTCGCACTGCCAACGACGGCGCAGCGATTGGTGGATCTCGGCTCCGGCGGCGGACTTCCCGGGCTCGTGATTGCGGTGCGGCGGCCGGAACTGGCAATCACGCTGGTGGAACGCCGACGCAGCCGGGCTGATCTTCTACAGCGGGCAGTGCGGCGTCTGCGCCTCGAGCACGTCACGGTGGTCAGCGGCGACGTTCGCGATGTCGCCAGCGCCCAACCGCACAGTTTCGACGTTGTCAGCGCCCGCAGCTTTGCCGCACCTGCGATTACGGCCCGCTGGGCCGGTGAATTATTGGTTTCCGAAGGGTTGCTGATTGTTAGCGAACCGCCTGAGGAAAAGGCCGATCGCTGGCCAGAGACGGTGTTAGCGGCGGCCAGGCTCAATGATGTGGGCACAATCGGCGGCGTCCGGCGGTTCCAGAAAGCCGTACATCCCTGAGACCCGGATTGTTCCACGTGGAACATCCGGAGGGTTTTGGTTGATGGATCACGGGAATGTTCCACGTGGAACAGCTATCCTTCGCCCAATCCACCCCCTGCGAGCAGGAGTCCTAATCCGATGGCAATAGCTTCCTCTCGCCGTGCCTTGCCACGAGTGATCGCGGTCGCCAATCAGAAGGGCGGCGTCGGCAAGACGACGACGACGGTCAATCTCGGTGCCTGCCTGGCTGAGCTGGGGTATCGCACGCTCGTCGTTGACTTGGACCCCCAAGGCAACGCCTCCACGGCACTCGGTATCGACAATCGCGGGCTCGAGTCATCGATGTATCACGTGATCATCAACGAGTTGCCGTTGGAGAACTGCATCGAACCGGCTGCGGTGAAGAACCTCTTCGTGGCCCCTGCCAGCCTGGATTTGGCTGGCGCCGAGATCGAATTGGTGCCCGCGTTCGGCCGTGAAAGTCGCCTAAAACGGGCTATTGACGGCGTCGTGGCTGACTATGACTACGTGTTGATCGATTGCCCACCGTCGCTTGGCTTGCTGACAGTGAACGGTCTTAACGCCGCCAGTGAAGTGTTGGTTCCAATTCAGTGCGAGTACTACGCGCTCGTGGGTCTCGGCCAGTTGCTGCGTAACGTCGACCTGGTGAAGCGCAATCTCAACCCGACCCTGGAGGTCAGCACCATCGTCTGCACCATGTATGACGGACGTACCAAACTCGCCGATCAGGTAGTCGCCGAGGTTCGCGAGCATTTTGGCGACAAGGTCTGCAAAACCGTTGTCCCCCGCACCGTCCGGCTCTCCGAGGCTCCGTCTTTTGGTCAGTCAATCATCACCTTCGACCCAACTTCGAAGGGAGCGGTGTCGTACCGCGCAGTTGCGAAGGAGGTCAGCGGTGGCCCGGCTCAGCGGTCTCGGTAAAGGTCTGGGGGCGCTGATCCCCAGCGATTCAACATCAGTGGCGGCGAGTGGCGATCAGCCTCGTTTGGACGACATCCCCGTCTCGGCAATCGTGCCGAACCCCCTGCAGCCACGCCTGCACTTCGATGAGGCAGCATTGGCCGAACTCTCCGAGTCGGTGCGCGAGATCGGTGTTCTGCAGCCAGTGCTGGTGCGCCCGATGCCCGACGGCAGCTATGAGCTCATCGCTGGCGAGCGCCGCTGGCGAGCGGCGACACGTGCCGGCCTTGCAGTCATTCCGGCGATCATCCGCGATACCGACGACCTTGGTTCAATTGAGCGAGCACTGATCGAGAACCTGCATCGGCAGGATCTCACCCCGCTCGAAGAAGCGGCTGCGTACCAGCAGTTGATTGAGGACTTCTCGCTGACCCACGAGCAGGTTGCTACCCGGGTGGGTAAGAGTCGCTCGGCGGTTACCAACACGCTGCGGCTGATGTCGCTGCCGCCTTCGATCCAGGCGCTCCTAGCCGATGGTCGCCTCAGCGCTGGCCATGCCAAAGCATTGCTCGGCACACCCGATCGAGCGTTCCAGGAACAATTGGCTCGCCGAGCCGTCAACGAGCAGTGGTCGGTGCGCATGCTCGAAGACGCGGTACGCGATCGTGGGGGAGCACCCGACAGTAAGGGTGATGGCAAGGGAGACGGCAAGGCTGGCGCAGCAAAGGTCGTCGACGGTGCCGGCCTGACAGGAGCAACGCAGATGCGCCCGCCCGGGCTGTTGGAACTTGAGGGCTTGCTCGCTGAACACTTGTCCACACAAGTGAACATCACTATGGGGGCGGGCAAGGGCAAGGTCATGATCACCTTCGCCGATCTTGAAGATCTCGAGAGGATTTACCACCAAATGACTACAGCGAGTGGTAAGTCGAAGTAGTTCTACACACAGAGTGGTATTCGGTGCAGAACCTACGCTTGAGCCTTACGCACATCGGTGGACAACATTGTGGAAAAAGTCTCAACCTGTGCGTAATGTCCACAGCTCAATCGCTTGCGACACCGCGGCAGCCAATTGCGGGGTCGCGTCGGTCGCGGCCCGCACGGGCCCGACCTGCAAGAGCACCGCTGGCATGCGCGTTTCGCGCAACACCGGTAACCGGCGACCGCATGCTGTCGGCCGTACGCCCGGAGCACCCGAGAAAACGGGAGCCTGCCCAAGTTGTTCGGCGATCAGTTCGGCCAGCGCGCGCCCGCCGACGGATTCGTACGTCGGCACTTGGTAGAAGTAGGCGGTAGCCGTGGGCGTGACCCTCGCCTCGAACCCGACGTAAGCATGCGCGTTGAAATGGTTGGCGACAGCGGCCTGGGCCACGGCGTCGGGTTCGTCGAGCGACATCACGGTTGCGCCGCGTAGGCGCAGTTCGCTGGCTAGCGACCGCGCAAGCCCACTCAGCCCGCCGAACTGGCCGACGACTACCCGGCACTGGGTAACCGAAGCCAGCCCGGTCCGAAGTTGCTCGCGATCGCGAACCGCCGAGACCCCAGGGCCGTCGCCGGTCTGGGATCCAACCATCGTGATCGCCCGCACCGTCTTGGGCCCACAAACACCGTCCGCGCGAATTCCGCAGTTGGATTGGAAGTCGGTGAGGGCGCGTCCGGTGCCCGGTCCGAAGATTCCGTCGACCCGGCCGCAGTCGAATCCGAGTCGGGCGAGCCGCGATTGGAGTTCGGCGACGTCGTCGCCACGCATGTTGGGCGCCGTCAGGATGAGTTGCCGATCGCCGAACTTCCATGAGGCCTCGACGAGCGCGGTCCAGGTGGCCTGATCGCAGATGCCGTGTTCGGCGAGCCCGCGGGTGTGCTGAAAGGCGCGTACCGCTGCCTCAGTAGCAGCACAAAACAATCCCGCCTCGGCAAGGGCCGCGGGTGCGAAACCGGCGGCTCCGAGGCGGCGTTGAAGATCGCGAATTGCCTCGCCGCGCTGACCGGGTGTCAGCGGGAGGTAGGCAGGAATTCGTTCAGCTCCTCGAGGAGTTGGCCCTTACCTTTCGCGCCGACGATGCGCTTGCGTACTTCGCCCTTGTCGAAGATGAGCAGGGTGGGGATGCTCATCACGTTGAAGCGCATGGCGAGCTCGGGGTTCTCGTCGACGTTCAGCTTGGCGATGATGACGCCCGGCTGCTCGGCACCGATTTCGGCCAGGATCGGGGCGATCATCTTGCACGGCCCGCACCATTCGGCCCAGAAGTCGACCACGACTGGCTTGTCGCTGCTGGTGACTTGCTCGTCGAAGTTGGAAGTTGTGAGGGTGACGATGCCGTCGGCCATCGTGGGGTCCTTTCGGTCGGAATCGTGATGATATCTCTGTGTAACCAGCACGGCCTGGCAAGCATTCCCTAGTTAACGACCGGCTAGTTGAGGACCGGTTACCCGGAGTGCCTGGCTTCTAACCAACGCTCGGTATCGATGGCCGCCATGCATCCCGAGCCAGCGGCGGTGACCGCCTGGCGGTAGGTGTGGTCTTGCACATCGCCGCAGGCGAAGACGCCCTCGATGTCGGTGTAGGTGCTGCCCGGTTGCGTGACCAGGTAGCCGTTGTCGTCCATCTGCAGCACGCCCTTAAACAGATCCGTGTTCGGGCGATGGCCGATAGCGACGAACAAACCGGTGACCGCCAGCGTGGTGACATCGCCGGTGACGAGGTTGCGCACGACGGCGCCTTCCACCTTGTCGGTGCCGAGCAAATCTTCAACGACTGTGTTCCACACGATCTCGATCTTCGGATTGTTGAGCGCACGGTGCTGCATGATCTTGCTGGCGCGCAATTCGTCGCGGCGCACGAGCAACAAAACCTTGGTGGCGAACTTGGTCAGGAATGTGGCCTCCTCGATCGCGCTATCGCCACCGCCAACAACGGCGATCTCTTGCCCGCGGAAGAAGAAGCCGTCGCACGTCGCGCACGTTGAGACGCCATGGCCAAGCAGACGGCTCTCGTTGGGGAGACCGAGCATCAGGCTCTGCGCGCCGGTGCTGACGATGATCGCGTCCGCCGTGTACGTGTCGTCGCGCACCCAGACCTTGAACGGGCGCTCACTGAAATCGATGGCTGTCACCTTGGCGGTGAGGAATTGGGTGCCGAAGCGCGCCGCCTGGTCGCGGCACTGCAGCATCAGCTCTGGGCCCATGATTCCGGTAGGAAACCCAGGAAAGTTCTCGACTTCCGTGGTCAGCATCAGTTGGCCACCTGGCTGATCGCTGGTGCTGGAGGGCTCGCCTTCAATGACGAGCGGTGCGAGGTTGGCGCGAGCGGTGTAGATCGCGGCGGTCAGGCCAGCAGGGCCGGAACCGATGATGATGACCTGGTGGTGGCTCACTTGCTCTTGTCGGCCTTCTCTGCTTTCGGATGCCGCTTGGCGAGGGCGAAGAAGCCAGCGAGCATCAGCAAGCCACCGGTGATCAGGTATGAAAGCCACACCGTGGTTTCGTGATCCGTACGAGTCATGCGGCTGAGCACGATTTGCGCGAAGCGAGTGAAGACGATGATGCCGAGCGGCGCCGCAACGCAGAGCGCCATCAGTCCGAGAATTCCAAACACGATGCCGCGCGAGGCCTTGACGGCGTTATCGGTGGCGACGCTGCGCACCTTGCCGACCATGCGCTCGACATTGTCGGCGAGGTCGGGTGCCCACTTGCTGTCTGTGAACGGATTACCCACCATGGCGGCGAGCCTATCTAGCTAGCAACGAGTGGCTACCAAAGACGGTCCTACCAAAGACGGTCCTACCAAAGACTCAGGGCGAGGGCGGCGATTGCTCCGTGATAGGTGACCATGACCGCGACGGAGTGCCACCGGTCGGTTACTTCATTTTCGCGCGAGAAGCGTCCCCAGCCGAGCAGCGTGTCGCTGATGACGAACAGTGTCGTGCCGGCGATCACCCAGCCGCGGCCCGTCGCCCACCCGCACACGGTCATCGAGCAGATGACCAGCAGGTACGCGACGACGGGAATGCCGAGCGCTTTGTCTTTGCGTGCGGCGCCGCGCACGATGGAACGGCCGGCGGTGGCTGCGAGGACGACCGCGCCAACGAGGGCGATCGCACCGAGACCGCGGTGGGGCATTCCATAGCGCACGAACAAGACGATGAAGACCAGATGCCCGAGCAAGAACGAGGCGAGGCCGACGATGAACTTGTCGATCGCGGGCAGCAGCGCAATGTCGCCCTCGAGGCACAGCACCAATGCAAGGACAGCGACTCCGGCGTACTTGATCTCGGCATCGTTGGCTAGCGCCAACCCGATGACCAGCATCGTGGTCAGCGGTTTAACCCACCGTTCAACGCTCTCGTTGTCGCGCCAACGCGCGAACCAATTGGTGATTGCTACCAGTGCGGTTGCCGTGAGCAGGCTGACCTGGATGACACCCATCACCGGTTGACGCGGGCGAGCACCGTGCAGTTGCTGTCGATCGCCTCGGTCACGCCGGTGACCGTATCGCGTACGGCAATCGCGATCATGCCTCGGTACGAAATGTCGGCGAGGAACTCCTGCGTGTCGGTCATGCACGCGACGGCGTCGACGTTGTACGACTCGACGCGAGTCGGCGAGGGACTTGATTCACCAACACCGGCGGTCGTGTCGGCAACGGGCGATGTGTCGGCGCTCGGAGGAGTCGGCGCGGTCAGCGCCAGCAAGTCTTGCGGGTCGTCGATTTCGAGCAGCGCCGACGACGACGTGGCCAACACGACTTGGTCGCCGTTCGGCTCCGCGTTGCCGGCGGCGTCTTCGGCGACACCGGTCTCGGCGCGTTTGGTGTCGGTGGCCAGCGAGGCCCCGTCGTCGGAGCTGTTGTTGCGCAACACGCTGATCCCGACGATGCCGACCAAGATGACGGCCGCCGCCGCTGTGAGTACGCGCGTTGGCCAGCGGCGGCTGTCGAGCGAAACCGGTAGTGAAACGGCACGATTGTTTGTTCCGAGCTCGTCGAAGGCGGCGAGGGCGGCGGCTATGCCCGCCTCGCGGGTGGTGTCGGTGGGCGGAGCGACACCGGCGATCAGCGTGCTGGCGCTGCGCAGCGAGGCGACCATTGCCAGCAACTCGACCGACGCATCCACCCGGGCGCGCTCGACCGCAGTCACGTCGCCGTCCAGATAGGCGCTGGCGAGTGCTTGCTCGGGGGTCGCGTCGTTAGGGGTCGCGTCGTTAGGGGTCATAGGTCGTTAGGGGTCATAGGTCGTTACGGGTCACGGTGGATTACCAGGAGTTGGACGGTTGGGGTCATGTGGTTGGTTCCCATTCCCCCGGGAAATCGAGGCCGCCACCTGCGCGCGACCGCGTGCGATCCGGCTCTTCACAGTGCCGATCGGCACGTTGAGGACTTCGGCAATCTCGGCGTAGTCGAGGTCGGCAACATCGCGCAGGACCACGGGTACCCGAAAGTCCTCTGGCAGGTCAGCGAGCGCGGCATCGAGTTCGAAACGGTCGGCCATATGGTCGATGCGCAGATCGCTGTCGGCGTCGATCGCCTCCGGCCAGTCGTTGCCGCTCTCACGATCTCTACCTGCGAGCTGTGGGCGGCGGCGGCGGCGACGCAGTTCGTCGAGGCTGGCATTGGTCGCGATGCGGTACACCCAGGTTCCGAAGGCGGAACGCCCGTCGAAACGAGCGAGTCCGCGCACGACGGCGATCATCGCTTCCTGAGCAGCGTCGGCAGCATCGGCATCGTTACCGGTGATACGGCGACAGACCGCGTGCATACGGTCGTAGTGGCGACGCAGCAACTGATCGAGAGCTCCGCGATCACCAGCTTGCGCTGCGGTCACCAGCGATTGGTCGTCGAGTGGTGCAGCGATGTGACGAGATTAGCGGTACTAGGCGACGTACATCTCTTGAATGCTGCCGCGGTAATCGTTGTTGCTGGTGCAGCCAGCGTCGTCGCCGAGCTCGTTGAACGCGACCAGCACGTAGCGCGCAGGGGTAGCGAGTGACACCGAAATCGTTTCGGCTTGCTGCCCGTCGAACTCGCCGATCGGTGCGCCCCACGCGGCGAACGTGGTCGGCGCGGCGCCTTCGCCGAAGGCATAGACCTTGACCTGATACGGGGCGCTGCCGAGCACGACGGTGAACGTGCCGCTGCGCGCGCTACCCAAGTCGGCGATGAGTCCGACGCCGGTCTTGCCGCTCATGAACCTGTTCTCGTAACACAACGTCGTCCA
>JAYVVU010000049.1:0-2375 GCA_043786755.1 Actinomycetota bacterium | reverse complement strand
AGCGCGCTGCTCTCAAACCTTTCACCGGAGGTGTTGGACCTTTGGAAACAGCCGGTTCCGACCATTCTCCCGAGACCATCACAATCTGTAAGAAAGTTGCAGCGACAACGACGTCTACCGGATGACATCGTACAACAGCTCGTATTTCGCTACCAGAGTGGTCGAAGCGTCACACAACTTGCCAAAGAGTTCGGGATCAACAGGGAGACAGCACTCAAACATCTCAAACGAGCCGGCATCCCGCGTCGGCCACACGTCCAGAAGCTGAACGACGAGCTCGTTCAAGAAGCCGGTCGTCTCTACGAGACCAACTTGTCGCTCAAGAACGTTGCTGCAAGCTTCAATGTCAACGAGACCACCATCCGTAAGGCGTTCACCCGCGCCGGTATCCGAGTGCGACCAAGACGCGGCTGGAGCTGAATCGAACCTGTAATTCACGACCGTCACGGCCCATCCGGACCGTCAATTGGTGCGAAGTCGTTCCTCACGGCACGACTTATGGAAGCGTGGGCACACAGCAGTCACATCGCCGAGGCGGTCGGAGCCACACGTGCGCCCACCGATCGGCTACGACACATCGCGCAGTTGGGTTACATCACGCGCGAGCAGTGACGCGAAACATAGTCTCGGGAAATGGCTCATGCGGACGGGCCTCTACGCTCGGAGCTTGGCCGACTCGCGCCGGTCGCCTGAGGGCAGTCGGAACGCAGCTGCGACGCCAAGCGCCAGTGCAACTGCCGACAACACGAACATGACGTGAGCGCCCGAGGCGTCGTCGTCGACGTAGTGGCGGACAAGCAAGCTCGCCGTGATGCTGCCCATATACCGACTGGCCGAGAGAACGCCCGCCGCAACACCCGAGCGCTGTTCTGGAGCCGATTCGAGAGCGGCAGTCATGATGCTCGGCGAGGCAAACCCGTAGCCGACGCCGAAGAACGCAAGCGCTGTGATGAGCACCGCCGGAAGTACCCCTGCACCGAACGGTACGACGAGCAGCACACCCAGCAAGGCGACGAGTTGACCGATCACTACCGGTCGACGACGGCCCGCACGATCTCCCAAGCGACCGCCGGCGGGCCCCATCACAATCAGCCCAAGCGTCAGCGCGGACAACGCGAGACCCTTTTCGCCACCACTCCAACCTCGAACGTCGAGCACGAAAGGAGTGACCAACAGCAACGAGTACTGTCCGAAAGTTGACAGCGCCTGCGTGGCGAACGCAGCGATGTACGCGCGTGTCCATAGTCGTTCAGGTTTCTCGGCGCCGACGCGAGAGCGTCTGACCTGTTTGGCAGCCACAGGAACCGAGACGCGCATCAGCAGCACGAGAGCCAACGCCACCACTGGGACGTTGAACAGGAAGATTGCCGGCCATCCCGCTGCATCGACCAGCACACCGCCCACGAGAGGGCCGGCCGCCGCACCGACACCGATGATCGAACCAAGCATGCCAAAGACACGTCCGCGATCATCGGGTGGGGCCACGGCTCGCAACATGGACTGAACACTTGGAGCGAGGGCCGAGCCGAAGATCGCTTGCACGCCGCGCGCCACTACGAGGAGGGCGAACGTTGGCGCGAGCGCTGCGGCAAGCGAACATGCGCCGAATCCGACCAGCGACACGATTGCTGCCCGCTTGTTACCTACGGCATCACTGATTCTGCCGGAGATCGGCTGCAGGACGAGCATGGCGATGAGGTACACCGTGACCAATATCGCGGCGTGTCCTTTTTCGATGTGGAACTCGCGGGCGATGTCGGACAGTGCGAGGGCCACCATCGTGGAGTTCAATGGAACGAGCGCCGACGCGACGCCGATCCCGACGACCGTGCTCCGACGCGCCGTCGTGACTTCGACTTGCATCATCCGAGAACTGTGACCTCGCCAGTTGTTGAATCCACGCGCAACTGAGCTCCATCACGAATTCGACGCGATCCGGTCACGGTGCCGACCACCGCCGGAAAGCCGAGCTCACGAGCCATGATCGCGGCGTGACTGGCATAGCTCCCATGGTCGGTGACGATCGCGCCCACCAGGTGGATCATCGCGTTGAACGCTTCGCAGGTAGACGGCGTGACGAGCACCTCACCCTGTTCGAGGAGAAAGAGATCCTCAAGGTCGTGCACCAGACGAGCACGTCCTTCGTAGATGCCTGTGCCCGCCGGGATTCCGATGATGATCGCATTGTCGCCGAGCGGTTCTGGTAGCTCGCCGAGGACACCTTCGATCATGAAGCCGACGGCCGACATGAGCCGAGCCAACGGTGGAGGCAACATGTCCACGGGCGGCGGTGCTGGTGGCGGCGGCCCGAGGAACCGAGGGGCACCCTCCGCTGCCCGTCGAACACGAACTACCCCTCGCTGGGCAAGCTCATC
>JAYVVU010000048.1:0-5602 GCA_043786755.1 Actinomycetota bacterium | reverse complement strand
TGCCGACACCACTTGTCTGCTCACCGGTGAAACGAATCGCTACTGCGTCGTGCATCCAGTCGACGTGACGATCGATCTGTTGCAGTGCTGACCAGACTTGCTCGTTGGTCGCATCGATCTCGACGCTGACGCGGATGCTTGGCAAGGGTAAGCCGGACTCAGGCTTTGACGGTGACGCTGCGCAAACGCTCGGCAGCCGTTTCCGGCGGCACGATGTTGATCATCACGCCAGTTCCCCGTTCGAACCCAGCCGTGGTGACGAGCTTCGGGAACAGGTGAACGTGCCAGTGGTACGCACCGTTGTAATGGTGCGGCGCCGTGTGGAAGACGATGTTGTAGGCGACGTCGCCGTGTACCTCGCGCAGCGCAACAACTGCATCGCGCAACGCAATGCCCATACCGCGCAGCGTCTCTTCGTTGCTGTCAGTGAGGTGCAAGTCGTGGCTACGCGGAATGATCAGCAGTTCGTACGGCGTGCCTGCCCAGAAGGGGCTGATGCACACGACATCGTCAGTGGCCCACAGCACACGCTTTCCATCGACCAACTCCGCTTCGATGGTGGCGCACAGAATGCAACCGCCTTCGAACCGGGTGAACGCTCGTTCCTCTTCGACAATTTCACCCGGCACAAATGGCAGCCCGAGCAACTGGCCGTGCGGGTGGGCGAGTGAAGCGCCCGCCTCGCGGCCGTGGTTGATGATCGCCTGCGTGTAGCGAATGTGGCTGGTTGCGCCGTGCTCGAGCAAGCGCCGCTTCAGCATCAGCATCATGTCGCCGGCGTCTTCGTCGCTGACGAAGTTGGTACCCGAATCGTGCTCGGGCGTGTACACAAAGATCTCGTGGATACCACTGGCTTCAGCCTCGACATGCACAGGACCGAGGTAATGCACGTTGAAGGGCTCGGTGCCATCGAAGGCTGGGTAGAGATTCGGAATCACGCGCATGCGCCACTTGCCGCCAGCATCGAGTGATTCGAGCGCGGGCGGTGTTGCCTCTTCATTGCCAGGGCAGAAGGGGCACGGACGATCGGGATGTGCTTCAACCTGCGCGCGTCGCGGTGCGAAATCGGTAGGTCGTTCGGCTCGATCCGCCACGATCGTTACCCATCGCCCGGTGAGTGGATTCAAACGGAGACTCACAGCAACACCATCTTATGACGTAGCGCACCTCGTCGGGCGGACGCACGTCGCAGAAGGCTCGATGTGAACAAACTCACACTGCCGTGAGCAAACCCGGTGGCCAGCTCACTGCTTGCGGTAAACGCTCACATGACGCGAGCTGGTCTCGCCGAATGGCGTGCCGTCAAACGCTTCCCACCGCTCAGCAAGCGAAAGTCCGGCGGTGGCGGCCATCTCGTCAAGCTGTGGCACAGTCACCCAACGGATGCTCCATGGCCGCAGCCGAACGCCGCCTGCCTCGGTGATGTCGATGAATTGCCCCTCAGCGAGCTGCTCGTCGACACTTGCACGGGCGACGCTCAACACAACGCGATCGGCGGCCATCGAACGGATGCCTACTTGCGACGGCGGATCGTGCAGTGCAGGATCCGGAACGTAGGCCTCGACCGCGAACACACCGCCATCAGTCAGGCGTCGCGCGACCTGCGTAAAGCAACTCCGTTGGCGTTCCTCGGTGAGCAGATTCCAGATGGTGTTGTACGCGATGAAAGTAAGCGTGAATGGGCCAGGCGGCAGATCGTCGGCCATATCGGCGAGTCGAACTTGCACGCCATCGCTGCCTAGCTTCGCCGCCAACTGCTGCAACATTGCCGGGCTGGTGTCGACACCGTGTACCTCTAATCCGGTCGCGGCCAAGGGGATTGCGAGGCGACCAGTTCCGACGCCAAGTTCCAGGACTCGGCCGCCGTTGGCAAGTGCGGCGAGTTTGGCAACTGTCGCCTCGACGTTGGTGATGCCGGAATACCACTCGTCGTAAATATCGGCGAAACCCTCGCCGTAGCTGGCATCGTCGTAACCCCGCACCGCAACAGTCTGACGCAACGGTGCCTCGCAACAGCCGCTATCGGTCAGAATGGTCGGGTGACGAGCTGGGTCGAGATCGAGTCGAACGCTCAGCCAGCCAAGGGCGCCACCAACGCGCTGTCCGCCGTTACGAAGTCCGCAACTACGAAGACCGCAACGACCACCCGACTCCGGCGCACGGATCAGCTCGTGGTTGGTTCGATCGATGCCGCCGCCCACGTCTTTCAGCGCCGTGCGCGCCAAGTGGTGCTCGGCTCGGCTGTCCTGATGGTGCCGATGGTTGGATTGCACCTACTTCTCACCGTGCTGGCGTTCGATCAGTACCAGCAGCTCGACAGTTTCCTCGGCGACCGTGGCTATGTCGGCGTCGAGACCGGACTGGTGCTGCTGGGCTTGGTGGTGCAATCGCTGAGTGCGCACCTGATCGGTGCGTACACCGCTGCCTATCTCGTGCCCTATCAGATGGGCGACGAACCGCGAGCAGGTGCATGTCTACGCCGAGTCGTGCGCAAGCTTCCACTGCTGATGTTGACGTGGGCGCTTACGCACTGGCCGACGCTGCTGACGATGTGGTGGTTCGCGACGATCGCCCCGACGGACGTGGTGGCGCTGGCGTGGATCATGGTCCCGATAATTGCGCTCATCAGCGCGATGTCGTTAGTCGTTGCGCCGGTCGTGATGATCGAGCAACTCGGCGTGCGCTCTATCGCCCGTGCGTGGCGTTTGACGCGTACACGTTTCGGAGCGGCGTTTGGGTTTGTGTTCGCGTGCGGACTCCTGGGCGTGATGCTCGCCGCGTTCATTACGTTCTTGCCGCAGCTCGCAAAATCGACCGGCTTCATCACGTTCGGATCCTTTGGTTGGCTGGTGCAGGGCGTGACGACTCAGTTGGCGGTGCTGATCGTGCTGCCGTTCGTCGCCATCGCCACTGCGCAGATGTACTTGCAGTTGCGTGTGCAGGCCGAGGGACTCGACATCGTCATCGCCGCTGATCGAGTGTTTGGCGGCGCTGCCTCGTGATCGCTCTCTCCGCGCCGTTCATGAGGGTCTTGATCAGACTGATGCCCGGGCTGTTCACCGGTGCCGATCCGCTGGAACCGATCGACCAAGATCCCGATGTCGTGCGTGAGGAAGCGTGTCGGCTGGTCTCGCGCGATCAGTCCGTGTGCGCTCCGCCGGATACGACACCACCCCCAAAGGGCTCAGGAGCAAGCGGGGTCAGCTTGGACTGGGTGGGTGCGCTGCTGTGGCTCGTGCTCATCACAGCCGTCCTCGCGATGCTCGCCTATCTCGTCCGCTACCTGATGGAGCGATCGGGTCGAGCGCGAGCACGGAAGAAGCGCGCCGCAGGCAACGAAGACGACCTCGACCAAGTTGAACAAGCTGCGGTTGCCATCGACCGGTCGCGCGAACCAACGAACTGGCGCGCCGAAGCAGACGAACATCGTCGCGCTGGGCGGTATCGGGAGGCGATGCGCTGCCGGTATCGCGCGCTTGTCGGCGATCTTGCGCGTCGTGGATTGATCGACGAGATCCCTGGTCGCACGACTGGCGAGGAACGCTCGCAACTGCGCCGGGTGCAGCCCGACGCCGGCAACCCTTTCACTTCTGCAGCCGATCTCTTCGACGGTGCTTGGTATGGCCATCACGCGGTTGATGCCGACGATGACGACCGCTTCCAGTCGTTCGAGCGCGATGTGCTCGCCAAGACGCCGGTGCGCAAATGAGTGTCCGCCAGGCAAAGCTGCCCAGCGGCAACGGTGCGCGCGTTGGGTTATCGGCGCTGCTCGTGGTCGCGGTCGCCGTCATCATGCTGTTGCTCGTACGTGCGAAGCCGGAGGCGGAACCGTTCGACCCGCGCAGCTCGGATGCACTTGGCACCCGTGGCCTGCTCTTGCTGTTGCAACAGCAGGGTGCCGAGGTCGACATCGCCCGCTCCGCTCCCGAACCCGGTTCGACGGGGCGAGTGTTGGTGCTGCAGGATCGGCTGAACGAGTCGCAGCGCACCGATCTGTTGCAGTTCGTCGAAGCTGGCGGCGTGTTGGTGATGGCCGACCCCGACAGCGAGATTCTCGAAGGCCTCGTCGTCTCGCGCACCATCGAGGGCGTTGTGCCAGCGCTCTCTGGCACCGACCCGCTCGCGGAACTCAATGTGCCGCTTGATGAATGCGACATACCCGCGCTCGCGCAATTGCGCGGGGTGTTTGTGAAGACCGGTGCTCGCTTCCGGATTTCCGACGGCACGCGCTCGTGTTTTGCCGACAACGGTGGGGCCTTCGCCATTGCTGACGAGTACGGCAACGGGCTGATCGTGCAACTGGGCGACAACGAGCTGTTCACCAATCATCTGTTGCGCTACGCCGATAACGGCCCGCTCGCGACGGCGCTGCTGGCTCCAACTGCAGATAGTCGCGTCAGCATCTTGCTTGGAGAAGAAGCCGCCAAGTCGACAGCTGACATCGGCTCCGGCGAGAAGACACTCGCGGATCTGCTGCGGCCAAGCGTGTGGATGGCCCTTGCTCAACTCGCAATCGCGTTCATCATCTTCGCTACCGCGCGAGCGGTCCGACCCGGGCGACCTGTTCGCGAACCCGACCAGGTGCCGATTGCTGGTAGCGAACTCGTTGTCGCCACCGGCACACTTATGCGCCGCGCCCACCATGCCGAGCGCGCTGGGTGGATGTTGCGCGGCAACCTGTACCGCGCGCTGTGCCGCCGGTTCCACGTTCCGCCTACTTCGTCGATCGAAGCGCTCGACGCCGTAGTCGCTGCCAACACCTCGCTGCCCGTCGGTCACGTCGCCGCCGTGCTGCAACGCGAGGTCTACGACGACAAGGGACTGCTCGCGCTGAGCAACGACTTGCAAGCCATTCGCACTTTGACGCTTGAACCAACCGCTATACCCGAAATGATCGATTCACTTGAAGGAGCCAACTCGTGACTGATTCCGTCACCACCGACAACCGTTCACCACTCGACGCTGTACTTGCCGTGCGCGCCGAGGTCGCCAAGGTGGTGGTCGGCCAGGAAGGCGTGCTCACCGGTGCAATCGCCGCGCTACTCGTGCATGGCCACGTCTTGCTCGAGGGCGTGCCAGGTGTTGCGAAAACGCTGCTCGCGAAAAGTCTCGCTGCCGCGTTCGACATGAAGTTCACCCGCCTGCAGTTCACCCCCGACCTGATGCCCAGCGACGTGATCGGCCAGCAGCTCGTCGAACAATCTGCGGGTGGTGGCATCTCATTCCGCTTCCGCGAAGGGCCGGTGTTCACCAACCTGTTGCTCGCCGACGAGATCAACCGCACGCCACCCAAGACACAGGCTGCGCTGCTAGAAGCGATGGAAGAGCGGCAAGTCAGCTACGACGGTCACACGTTGAAGCTGCCGGAGCCGTTCTTGGTGATCGCGACCCAAAACCCGATCGAGTACGAAGGCACCTACCCGTTGCCGGAAGCGCAGCTCGACCGATTCCTGTTCAAGCTGAATGTGAACTATCCAACTGCGGAACAAGAGTTGGAGATGATCGCCCGCCACGATGCCGGGCTCGACCCGCACGACATGCGCGGTGCTGGCGTGCAACCGGTTGCCAACGCCGACGACCTCGCCGCCGGCCGGGCAGCGAT
>JAYVVU010000047.1:0-2388 GCA_043786755.1 Actinomycetota bacterium | reverse complement strand
AGACCGGGCCTTGCGCGAGTTGCGTCTTGGAACCGTCGTTGAGCTCGTCAAACGGACGCAACAGCACGACGACTTCCGCGTCGTTCAGGATGATGACGTCGGGCGTGCCGACCTTGACCTTCGCCTCGTTCAACAGAGTGATCAGTTCGGCGTTCCACTGATCGGTGGGCAAGCACTCGGCTCCGTCGACCTCGATGATGCCGCCCGACTCGGCCAAGCTCGGGTCCTCCGAATACTGCGTTGCCAGTTCTGCAAACGTGCCACCGGCATCTAGGGCGTCGAGCACGGTGGCCGAGTCGGTGTCGGCTGCCAGTGGGATAACGGCCATGCACAACAGCGGACTGCCATCGAGGCCCTGCTCGTACTGCGACTTGGTTTCTTCCTTCGTCGACTCGATCAGTGGCGGAATGATTACGTCGCGTTGAGCAGCGATTGCTTCCTCGGTGAGCAGTTCGCCCGGATCCTCCGACACTGCGACGACCTGAATCCATGCAGTCAACGCCGCGCGCCGGATTGCCGGGTCGTCGTTGCCGCCGGCGAGCTCGTCGAGTTGATCGAGCGAGATCTCGTGCCCGTTGACCGTCGCTGCGGTCTCGTTGGGTTCGTACTTGTCGCACGCAGAGAGGCCGACCACGGCCAAAAGGGTGGCGGCCGCAAATACTCCGGGGACAAAGCCAAGTCGTCTGATCACGGGCGAGAGACTACCTGCCCCTGGCCCCGTTGGCCGGGGCGGACTACTCACTAGGGCTCGATGATCGCAAAGAACAGCTCGAACTGATCGAGCAATTCAAGGAACCGTTCGAAGCTTTCGGCACTGCCGCTGACCGTGGTGGATCCGTTCGCCAACTCGTCGGCCAACGTGGTGAGCTGATTGGCCATTGATGCCAAGGCGAAGGCGCTCGTCGTAATGGTCGCGTCGGGCGACGCGGCTCCTGTCGAGCTGTAGTGAACGACGCCGTTGGTGAGCACGAGATGCGTGTTCCACCCGTTATCGAATCGAAATGCCAACTGCAGATTGTCGTCGAAGGCGCGTGGGCCGTTGATTTTCACCGCGCACAGATCGAGGACCATTTGTGGCGTCATCGCGCGCATCGTGTCGGCGGTGGCCGTCGGTCGCACACCCTTGATCGCCGGCGTGCCGTTACGCAGTTCATGTACCCCGACTAAGTAGAAATCGCGCCACACCGCCGACTCGGCCTGATAACCGAGTTGCTCGAGCGCGTCGGCTTGCAGCGATCGTGCGACGCTGTTGGTCGCGTCGGCGAATACGACGTGGTTGCATACCTGGGCAACCCAGCGGTAGTCGCCGGCTTCGTAATCGATGCGCGCTTTCGCTAACACTGCGTCGGCACCACCCATGTAGCGCACCATGCGCTCGGCCGTGGCAACCGGTGGATGCGGATGAAGGTTCGCGGGGTTGGCATCGAACCAACCGAGGTACTTCTGGTAGATCGCCTTCACGTTGTGATTGACGGTGCCGTAGTAGCCGCGGTTGAACCACTGGCCAGCCAGTGCGTGCGGCACTTCGATCGCTTCCGCGATCTCGGAGGCGGTGAGGCCGTGGTTGGCGAGCCGCATCGTCTCGTCGTGCAGATACCGATACACGTCGCGTTGGCCGCCAAGCCACTGCGCAATATCGGCGCTGCCCCAACGCGGCCAATGGTGGCTGGCAAAGGCAACGTCGGTGCGGTCGAGGAACAGCTCCAACGCCTGATTGATGTAGCGACTCCACCCGAGTGCGTCGCGAATCTCGGCGCCGCGCGGCGTGTACACGTTGTGCATCGTGGCGTTGCAGTTCTCGGCCATGCACAGTGCCTTGAACTGTGGAAAGTAGAAGTTCATCTCTGCCGGTGCCTCGGTGCCCGGCGTCATTTGAAACTCGATCGTGACTCCGTCGATCACCAACTGCTGTCCGGTCTCGGTGATATCGACAGTTGGCGCGATCAAGCCCGATGTACCGAATGGCATCCGCTTGCCGAGACCGCAGTCGACATGGGCATCGGCGGCGCAAGGCAGCAAGATCCCGTACATGTACATCGCACGTCGGCGCATCGCTGGGCCGGCGATCACGTTCTCGCTAACCGCGGCTTCTAAGAAACCGTACGGTGCGACGATCTGCACCTTGCCGGCCGCCACGTCCGCTTCCGAGATAATGCCGCGCACACCACCGAAGTGATCGAGGTGACTGTGGGTGTAGATGACGGCGACGATTGGCCGTTCGCCGAAGTGACTGTCGACAAGTTCTCGCGCGGCCGCCGCAGTTTCGACCACGGTGAGCGGGTCGATGACGATCCAACCGCTGTCGCTACGCACAAACGTGATGTTGGAGATGTCGTAGCCGCGCACTTGGTAAATGCCCGGCGTTACCTCAAACAAGCCGTGATGTGC
>JAYVVU010000046.1:0-2388 GCA_043786755.1 Actinomycetota bacterium | reverse complement strand
CGCGCTGCTGACCCGCGCGATGGAGAAGGCCGGCAAGGTTGCGCTCGGGCGTTTCGTGATGCGCAACAAGCAGTACATCGCTGCGCTGCGTCCTGTCGACGGACACTTGATGATGAGCACGATGGTGTTCGCCGACGAAGTGAATTCCCCTTCGGCGGTCGAAGAACTTGCCGAGCTCGACGATGTGAAGGTCAGCGACAAGGAAGTGCTGATGGCCGAAGCTCTGGTCGATTCGCTTTCGGCGGCCTTCGAGCCGAACAAGTATCGCGACGAGTATCGCGAGCAGGTTCTCGACTTGATCGAGCGCAAGGCTGCGGGCGAAGAGTTCGAGTTGCCAGCTGCCGCGGCGTCATCGGCTCCCGCGGTCGTCGATCTGATGGCTGCGCTCGAAGCGAGCGTCAAAGCAGCTAAGAACGCGCGCTCGCGCCACCCAGCCGGCGGTCCCGAGGCGATGGAGGCCGAAGCCGCGCCAAAGCGCGTGCGTAAATCGGCGTAGCAACGTGTCTGTTAAAGGCAGCTGTGGCAGCGAGTGAACGGACGACCGTCAAGGTCGGTGAACGCGAACTCAGCGTCAGCAACCTCGACAAGGTGTTGTACCCCGACACGGGAACCGGTAGTTCAACGACTAAAGCGCAAGTCATCGAGTACTACGCACGCATTGCGCCGGTGATGGTGCCGCACCTCACCGGTCGTTGCATCACCTTGAAGCGCTTCCCCGATGGTGTTACGAAGGACGGCTTCTTCGAGAAGCGTTGCCCGAAGCACCGACCCGATTGGCTAGGCACGGCGGTCGGCCCCGGCGATCGCGGTGGCGACATCGGCTACTGCCGTATCGACGAACCCGCTTCGTTGGTGTGGGCCGCCAACATGGCTGGCCTCGAACTGCACGTGCCGATGGCGTTGGCGGAAGATCTCGAGACGCCGCGTGCCATCGTGTTCGACTTCGACCCCGGCGCGCCGGCCGAGATGAAGGAGTGCTGCGACATCGCGCTGCTCGTGCGCGACGTGCTCGCGGCGGTGAATCTGAAGGGGTTCGCGAAGACATCGGGTTCCAAGGGCTTGCAGTTGTACGTGCCCTTGAACACCCCGTGCACGCACCAGCAAGCCGCAGACTTCGCGCTCGCCGTCGGCCAGTTGTTGGAGCATCAGCATCGCGACCGAGTGACCACGACGATGGCGAAGGCGGTGCGCCCGGGAAAGATCTTCGTCGACTGGAGCCAGAATGCGCGGTTCAAGACCACGATCGGTGTGTATTCGATGCGCGCACGACCAGAACCGACGTGCAGTTCTCCGGTGAGCTGGGACGAAGTAGCCGACTGCGCCGACGGTGGTCCGTTGCTGCGCTTTCTGTGGAGTGAAGTACTGGAACGCGTCGAGAAGCTCGGTGACTTGTTCGAACCAGTGCTCACGCTGCAACAGACGCTGCCTGGTGGTACCTGATGGGAAGCCCCGACGAGGTCGACCCGGTCGTGCCGCGGCTTTCAACGTTGCTGCTCAGCGACTATGCGCAAGTGCGCGATCGGCTTCTGTTCGTTAGCTCGGGTGGCATCAGCCGTGTGGTGCAGAACACTTTCCCGGCGCACCCGCGCATTCACCTGGCGCTGGTGGTGCACCTGCCCGTTGGCACACTCGGGCGCCCGCACCGAGTGTTGATCAAGCTGAAGTATCCAGATCACGCGGCGGTGATCGGCCAGATTGAAATCAAGATCAACCTCGATCAGATCGTTGGCGCGAACCCCGGTGAGGGCATCAACGTTCCGCAGGCGATTGACCTTGCACCGGTTGTCTTCCCGCACCCTGGCCAGGTCGACGTACAGGTATCGATCGACGACGAGCCAGCGGGCGACCTCACGTTCTGGATCCTGCAGAAACCGGCAAGCTGAGTTAGGTAAGCGATTGCACTCGTCGGGCCGCGAACGCGCCGAGTAGCGCGAGTACAGCGGCCAACGCGAAGTTCGTGCCGAGCGCGCCAGCGAGCGAGAACGAGGTGCGATCGGCAAACGCAACGGTCGCGCCACCGATGCCGCCCATCAGCGAGAAGCCGACAGAGTCGGCGAGTGCGATCTGACCGCTCACTTCACCTTCGCGTCCATCAACGGCGTATGACATCGCGGCCACCGTTGCCGGATTGAAGAGCAGTCCCATTCCAAGACCGCCGACAGCCCAGCCGAAGAACGTGGCGATCATCGGCCAGCCCGACCACAGCACGGGCGACACCAAGACCAGCCCGAGCAGCATGACCAAGAAACCGTTGCGAATTGCGTTTGCCGGATTGCCGAGTGGGCGATGGGCGCTGATCCACGACCCCGTCGTCCAACTGAGTGCGGCCCCAATGATGACGAAGCCCTGCACCAACGGTGGTTGGCCGTGGATGCGATCGGCGGCCAA
>JAYVVU010000045.1:0-2388 GCA_043786755.1 Actinomycetota bacterium | reverse complement strand
TCGAGGGCCCGCAGCACTTCCCACAAATGGCGGAACGTGCGACCGGCACCCTTGGCATCGGCATCCTCGTTCAGTTCGGTGAGGTAATAGCCACCGATGACGAGGTCCTGCGATGGGGTGACCGTGGGACGACCCGACGCTGGAGACAAGATGTTGTTGGCGCTGAGCATGAGCACGCGGGCCTCGGCCTGAGCCTCGGCTGACAACGGCACGTGGATGGCCATCTGGTCACCGTCGAAGTCGGCGTTGAATGCGGTGCAGACCAACGGGTGGATCTGCAGCGCCTTGCCCTCGACCAACACCGGCTCGAACGCCTGGATGCCCAAACGGTGCAACGTTGGTGCACGGTTGAGCATGACCGGGTGTTCCTTGATGACGTCTTCGAGGACATCCCACACCTGTGGGCGACGACGCTCGACCATGCGCTTGGCGCTCTTGATGTTCTGCGCCAACTCGAGATCGACCAGACGCTTCATCACGAATGGCTTGAACAGTTCGAGTGCCATCAGCTTGGGTAGACCACACTGATGCAGCTTCAGGGTCGGGCCGGCCACGATGACCGAACGACCCGAGTAATCCACGCGCTTGCCGAGCAGGTTCTGACGGAAGCGGCCCTGCTTGCCCTTGAGCATGTCGGAGAGCGACTTCAGCGGGCGGTTGCCCGGTCCGGTGACCGGACGGCCACGACGACCGTTGTCGAACAACGCGTCGACAGCTTCTTGCAGCATGCGCTTTTCGTTGTTCACGATGATCTCGGGAGCTCCGAGATCGAGCAGCCGCTTGAGGCGGTTGTTGCGGTTGATGACTCGGCGATACAGATCGTTCAGGTCACTGGTGGCGAACCGACCACCATCGAGCTGCACCATAGGGCGCAGTTCGGGCGGAATCACCGGCACGACATCGAGAATCATTGCCTTGGGGTCGTTGACGCGATGACCGTGCTCGTCGCGCTTGTTGAACGACGTGACGATCTTGAGACGCTTGATCGCCTTTTGGCGGCGCTGCGCGCTGAGCGGCTTGCGACCACCAACCGGCGGATCGATAGCCTCGCGCAGACGGCCCTCTTCGACATCGAAGTCGATGCGATCGATGAGTGCCTTGATGCTGTCGGCCCCGGTGCCGCCTTCGAAATAATCGCCGTAGCGATCGCGCAGCTCGCGCCACAACATTTCGTCGTCGATGATCTTGCGGCTGTGAATGTCCTTGAACTCGTCCCACGTGCGCGACAGGAGATCGAGCTCGGCCTCGTAGCGGTCGCGCAACGACGTGACTTCCTTCTCGGCGACCTTGCCACGCGCCTTGACATCGCTGTCCTTGGCGCCTTCGCCTTCGAGCTTGCTTGCTTCGTCTTCGAGTTCCTTGTAGCGACGGTCGATCGCGATTTCCATTTCCTTGCGGATGGCATCGCGCTCTTCGAGGTACTCGGCTTCGAGGTTTGCCTTGTCGGCGTGACGCTTGTCGACATCGACCCAGGTGACCAGGTTTGCTGCGAAGTAGATGACCTTCTCGAGCTGCTTGGCCTTCAGTTCTTCCTTGGTCTCGACGCCTGCGAGCAGATACGCCAACCAGCTGCGCGTACCGCGCAGGTACCAGATGTGAACCACGGGAGCGGCGAGCTCGACGTGACCCATGCGCTCACGGCGGACCTTGCTGCGCGTGACTTCTACGCCGCAACGCTCGCAGATGATGCCCTTGAAGCGCACCCGCTTGTACTTGCCACAGTAGCACTCCCAGTCGCGGGTGGGTCCGAAGATCTTCTCGCAGAACAGGCCGTCCTTTTCTGGACGCAGGGTGCGGTAGTTGATCGTTTCGGGTTTCTTCACTTCGCCGTGGGACCACTGCTTGATCTGCTCGGCAGTGGCCAAGCCGATCTTCAACTGGTCAAACATGTTTACGTCAAGCATCGTTGCCTACTCTCGTCTCTCGTCGTCTCGTTCGTAAGTTCTTGGCTCAGTAGGCGCGCTCGCGGCGTGCAGCACGCTCGCGGTCGTCTTCGTCGGTACCGCGCTCTGGGCGGCTGATGTCGATGCCGAGTTCCTCGGCGGCGCGGAAGACGTCTTCGTCCATCTCCCGCATCTCGATCTCGCTGCCGTCGATGGCAAGCACCTCGACATTGAGACACAGTGCCTGCATCTCCTTCATGAGCACCTTGAAGCTCTCGGGAATGCCCGGCTCTGGGATGTTGTCGCCCTTGACGATGGCCTCGTACACCTTCACGCGGCCCAGGACGTCGTCGGACTTGATGGTGAGCAGTTCCTGCAAGCAGTACGCCGCTCCGTAGGCCTCGAGTGCCCACACTTCCATCTCGCCGAAACGCTGGCCACCGAACTGCGCCTTACCACCGAGCGGCTGCTGGGTGATCATGCTGTACGGACCGGTGGAACGTGC
>JAYVVU010000044.1:0-2390 GCA_043786755.1 Actinomycetota bacterium | reverse complement strand
TCACTACTGGGAGATCGGGGCGTTCGGGAATTTCGTGTATCCCGGAATTGAGCCGGTGCTCGACAGGCTCGCGACCGAAGGGTTTCGCCTCGCCATTGCAACGTCGAAGCCAGAGCTGACGGCGCGACGGATTCTGGAGTACTTCGGATACACAGAACGTTTTGAGATCATCGGCGGAGCAACGTTCGACATGAGCCGTGCGACGAAGACCGCTGTACTCGGATACGTGCTCGAGCAATTGGCTCCGTCGCGAGCCGTTATGGTCGGCGACCGCTATCACGATGTGGAAGGGGCCACCGAACACGGCCTGGCATGCGTGGGCGTACGTTGGGGTTACGCCGGCGCGGGTGAACTCGAACAAGCTGGCGCGAGATGGGTCATCGACGAGCCGCACGAGATCGTTGCGATCGCCCATAGCGGGCTCTGACTGGCACACGAGCCTGGCCGATCGATTGGCGGCGAGTTGAGGGTCGCGGCGATAGCGTTTGGCGACCGGAGATCATGTGAGCAACCTGCGCCCAGAGAATGAAGCAAAACGACGCCGTACGTTTGCCATCATCAGCCATCCCGACGCCGGTAAGACCACGCTGACAGAGAAGTTCCTTCTGTACGCAGGCGCTGTCGTGGAGGCAGGCTCGGTCAAGGCCAAGGGTGCCAGTCGCAGCGCCACTAGCGACTGGATGGAACTCGAACAGAAGCGAGGCATCTCCATCACCTCGGCGGTGATGCAGTTCGAAGACCGCGACTGCGTAATCAACCTGCTCGACACCCCTGGCCACCGCGACTTCAGCGAGGACACGTACCGGGTGCTTGCTGCGGTGGATGCAGTGGTGATGGTGCTCGACTCCGCGAAGGGCATCGAGCCGCAAACGCTCAAGTTGTTCGAAGTGTGCCGCGCCCGCAAGCTGCCAGTGATCACGTTCCTCAACAAGTTCGATCGACCTGGACTCGACCCGCTCGAACTGCTCGACGAGGTCGAGACGAAGATCAACCTACGGCCGACACCACTCACCTGGCCCGTTGGCGACGCCGGCGATTTCCATGGCGTCATCGACCGTCGCCGTAAGGTGTTCATTCGATTCACCCGCGTTGCGCGGGGTTCACGCATGGCACCGGAAGAAGAGATGTCGTTCGAGCAGGCGGCCGAATCCGAAGGCGTTCTGTGGCAACGCGCCATCGATGGCTGCGGCCTGCTCGACGCTGTGGGTGCCGATCTCGACATGCACTCATTCCTCGCTGGCGACTCGACCCCGCTCTTTGTCGGCTCGGCGCTGACCGACTTCGGAGTGCGAGCGTTGCTCGACGCCGTCGTCGAACTCGTGCCTGCGCCGCCGCCGCGTCCCGATATCAACCTCGTTGCGCGACCGATCGATGCGCCGTGTTCGGCGTTTGTGTTCAAGGTTCAGGCGAACATGGATCGCTCACATCGCGATCGCATCGCATTCGTGCGCATCTGCAGCGGCCGCTTCGATCGAGGCATGACCATGACCGTGTCACGAACCGGTAAGCCGTTCGCGACGAAGTACGCGTCCACCGTCTTTGGCGCGGAGCGCAGCACGGTTGAGGAGGCCTATCCAGGCGACGTCGTGGGACTCGTCAATGCCAACGGGCTGCAACTCGGCGACACCTTGTACGAAGCCGTACCCGTCACCTTCCCAGGCATCCCTCGCTTCGCACCTGAACTGTTCACCAACGCCCGACCGAAAGACACCAGTCGCGTCAAGCAGTTTCGCCGCGGCATCGAGGTGCTCGAAGAAGAGGGCGTGGTGCAGGTGCTGCGCGACCAGGACCTAGGAGACCAGGCGCCGATGCTCGCCGCGGTCGGCCCCATGCAGTTCGAGGTGGCATCGCACCGCCTCGAGCACGAGTTCGGCGCGCCCACCGAGCTCAGCCCGACGACGTGGCGAGTGGCTCGCAAGACTGACGACGCGAGCACCGCCAAGCTCCGCGCACTGCACGGCGTCGCCGTCTACGCGAGGGCTGATGGCACTCGCTACGCGCTGTTCGAATCGCCCTACTGGCTCGCCCGGGTCGAAGGCGACCACCCCGAGCTCACCCTCGAGCGCCTCGTCGCCGAGGGGACCGTTGGCTGATCGGTCCTGACCAAGGGCGTCGGGACCGAACTTGCCCTGTGCGGCCTGCGGCAGCGCTGGTTGCCTGCTGCTCGGTCACGGCAAGCCGCTCCCTCGCGGGCGAGGGGGCACGCGGAGCGTTCCCCCTCGTGCTCCCCCTCCTCAGCCCCGCGCTCGTTGCTACAGCTGGAGGGTGACCTTGCTGCTGCCGATCGCCACCTCGGTCTCGCTCTCGTCGCGCTCTTGATCTTGACCTTGATCGTGCTGGCGTTGGTCGTGCTTCTCGGCTTGGCGCATTAGGCGCCAGATGGCGTTGCC
>JAYVVU010000043.1:0-5638 GCA_043786755.1 Actinomycetota bacterium | reverse complement strand
CGACACGATCATGGGTCACGAGTTCTGTTGTGAAGTGACCGAGCTCGGGCCGGGTTGCGACAACCTCAAGGTCGGCGACGTCGTGGTCAGCATGCCGGTGGCGTTCGACGCGCAGGGCCTGCACGCGCTCGGCTACTCGAATCGCTACAACGGCGGCTACGCGGAGCTGATGGTCGTCAACGAGTTGCTTGCGCTAAAGGTGCCGAATGGTTTGGCGCCGTCGATGGCCGCTCTCACCGAGCCGATTGCCGTCGGAATCCACGCCGTCGCCAAGAGTCGCATCGATGGCACCGCCAGCGCCGTCGTGCTGGGCGCCGGGCCAGTCGGTCTGGCGTGCATCGCTGCGCTACGTATGCGCGGCATCGGCCCAATCGTGGTCGCCGAGTTCTCCGCCAAGCGTCGCGAACTGGCCCTATTACTTGGTGCCGATGTCGTCGTTGATCCGCGAGAACAGCCGGCAATCGAAGCGTGGCGCGCGATTGACGGAGTGCGACCGTTGGTGATCTTCGAAGCCGTCGGTGTGCGCGGCATGCTCGACGAGGCAATGCGTATGGCACCACGTGGGGCGCGCATCCTGGTTGTCGGTGCCTGCATGCAACAAGACAACATCCACCCCATGCTCGGCATCGGCCGCGAGCTCAACATTCAGTTCGTACTTGGTTATGAACCTGGCGAGTTCACCAGCGCGCTACAGGCAATCGCTGAGGGCGACATCGACCTTGCCCCGTGGCTCACCGGAACCGTCACCGTCGATGGTGTGCCGCAGGCGTTCACCGACCTCGGCAGCCCCGACACCCACGCCAAGATTCTGGTCGTTCCGAACTAGACGGTCGTGCCAGAGTAAGAACGTGGCCAAACAAGCGACCGACACGTTCCCGCGGCAGAACGCGCGCACGCAGCGCTTCACGCTTGGCGATCCGCGCAACATCGCAGTGTCGCCCGACGGTCAGCGCATCATCTTCGCTCGCAGCCGCGCCGGCGACGACCCACTCAACTGTCTCTGGGTGCTCGACGTTGCGGCGGCCACGGAACGGTTAGTCGGCGATCCCGCCACGCTGCTGGCAGCACCCGACGACGAAGACCTGCCCGCGGAAGAGCGACTTCGGCGCGAACGCATGCGCGAGGGCGCGAGCGGAATTACCGCGTTCGCCACCGACAAGGCGGCAACGGTCACCGCGTTCGCGTTGTCCGGGCGACTGTTCCTTGCCGGGTTGCTCAGTGGCCAGGCGCGCGAGTTGGTCGTCGACGGCCCCGTGTTCGATCCGCGACCCGACCCGGTCGCCACCCGCATCGCTTACGTCAGCGGTCGCGCCTTGCGTATTGCGGAACTGGACGGCAGCAGTTGGGAGCTCGCCGCCGAAGACGATGCCGACATCTCGTGGGGCAGCGCCGACTTCATCGCCGCCGAAGAGATGCATCGCTACCGCGGGCACTGGTGGAGTCCCGACGGTTCGGCGGTCGCCGCGTGTCGCGTCGACGTCAGCAACGTACAGCGTTGGTACATCGCCGATCCCGCCAATCCGGCGCAACCGGCCAACGAGGTGCGTTATCCGGCGGCAGGGACCAACAACCCGGAAGTGACCCTGCACGTGCTGGCGCTCGACGGCGGTTCGACGGAAGTGATGTGGGATCGCGAGACCTATCCATACCTCGCTGACGTGAAGTGGCCAGCCGCGGATCGGTTGTTGTTGACCGTGCAGTCACGCGATCAGCGGTCGCTGATGGTGCTGGAAGCGAACCCGCGCCTTGGCGACACCAGCCCGTTGTTCGCCGACGGCGACACAGCGTGGGTCGACTTGGTGCCGGGCGCGCCGGCGATGCTTGACGACGGCACGTTGATCACGTGCGCCGATCGCGATGGTGCGCGACGACTGATGATCGATGGTGAACCGACGACGCCAACTGATCTGCAAGTGCGCGCAGTGTTGGCGACGCAAGGCGACGAAGTGTTCTTGCTTGCCAATCCGATCGATGATGCGACCGTGCAGCACGTGTGGCGTTGGCGCACCGATCGCACGCTCGTTGCGCTGACGACGGAACCGGGCGTGCACAGCGTCGTGGTCGGTGGTTCGACGATGGTGGTGCGATCGGCAGGGCTCGCCGATGCCGGCGTTGAGGCGAAGGTTCTTCAGGATGGCGCCGACAAGGGCGTCAGCATCGAGTCGTTCGCACAACAGCCACTCGTTCGACCCAACGTCTCTATCCATCACTACGGGCCACACAGGGTCGCAACTGCCGTCCTGCTTCCGCACGGCCACGATGGCTCACCGCTGCCGGTGCTGCTCGATCCGTACGCCGGTCCGCATGCGCAACGCGTGTTGAACGCGCAGAGCAGCTACCTCACGTCGCAATGGTTTGCCGATCAAGGTTTCGCGGTCATCGTTGCCGACGGGCGCGGCACACCGGGGCGGGGCAGCGAATGGGAGCGAGCCGTTCACCGCGACCTCGCCACGGTGGTGCTCGAAGACCAAGTCACGGCCTTGCAAGCTGCTGCCGCCGATTATCCGCTCGACTTGTCGCGCGTTGCGATTCGGGGTTGGAGCTTCGGCGGCTACGTCGCCGCGCTCGCAGTGCTGCGTCGCCCCGACGTGTTCCATGCCGCGGTTGCTGGCGCGCCCGTCATCGATTGGCGGCTCTACGACACCCATTACACCGAGCGCTACCTCGGCGACCCGACCATCGACGCAACCGCATATGCATCGACGTCGCTGCTGCCGCTGGCTGGCCAGCTCACCCGGCCGATTCTTCTGATTCACGGGCTCGCCGATGACAACGTCGTCGCCGCGCACACGCTGCAGTTCTCGAACGCTTTGCTCGCTGCAGGGAAGCCGCACGAGGTGTTGCCGCTCGTCGGAGTCACGCACATGACTCCGCAAGAGGTCGTGGCCGAGAATCTGTTGCTGCACCAGCTCGACTTTTTACAGCGCTCACTCGCCCTCAAGTAACGTTCGGCCACTATGAATCAGCGGCTCACCGACCTTTACAGCCACGTCGCAGTGCACGCGACGGCCGATCGCGAACACGAAGCGGCAATCGAGTTGTTGTTGCTTGTGATGCTGGCAGACAGCCACATCGACGACTCCGAGATCAACGAGATTCGAAAGATCAGCGCCGACTCCGGTTGGGAGACTGCCACCTTCTCGTTCGATCAGTACCTCGGTGTTGCGGCATCAAAGGTGCGGCTCGCACTCGCGGATCATGAGGTTGAGGAGTTGCTCGACGACATCGACAGTCGGGTCACCAGCGGTGTGCTGCGCAGCGCGCTCTTCAGCGCGGCCCGCGATGTCGCCGGCGCGGACCACGATCTGGATGCTGCAGAGGAATCGCTCCTCGGACAGATCGCGGCCCGCTTCGACTGACCGTCCCAGATTTCTACGCACTCACAAAGTGAGTAATGCCGTCGACGACGGACACGAGGTACAACTCGCCATCCGTGTCGGAGGTGATGTCGACAAGATACGGAACGTTGGCGATACTCACCGCCGAGTGCAGCGGGTTTGCCGGATCAAGCGTCCAGACCTCACCGCTGCAGTAGTCGCCGAACACGTACAGACCGACGAGTTGCGGGAATCGTGTTCCGTGATAGATCTCGCCACCGACGGCTGAGCAACCGGCAAGACCATGGATCCACTCGAAGAGCGGTATCAGATGACCCGCGGCCGGTTGATCGCGGTTTAGCCGCCGAGTGCCTTCCCAGGCACTCCAACCAAAGCTGATTCCCTTGGCCGCGTCGAGTCCGTCGATGGCTGTGGCCAGATCGATCTCTTCCACATCAAAGGAACCGACGTCGCCAATCCAGAGGTCGCCAGTTGCGGAGTCGAACGAAACCCGCCACGGGTTGCGCAACCCGATGGACCAGATCTCCGGAAGTGCACCGGCAACATCGACGAACGGGTTGTCGGGCGGAACCGTGAACGACGCGGTGCCCGACGGACGCGGATCGATGCGCAACAGCTTGCCGAGTGGCGACGCGAGCGATAGTGCCACCCTGTGACCGTCGTTGTCTTCTGGATCGTTGATATCGCGCGGGTTGCCGCCATCGCCGAGCGGGATGTACAGGTAACCGTCGGGACCAAACAGCAAGTCGCCACCCTTATGGCCTTCACCGGGTTGATCGAGTTGATACACGACTCGATCGCTGTCGGCATCGAACGTTCCGTCGTCGAGCACGGTGAACTCGTGGATGCGCGTCACGAAGCCGTCGGTCTCGTTGATGTACACCAGCGATCCATCGGGCGAGAAGGTCATGCCGAGAAAACCCCACTCGGCCTCCGCGTCGACTTCATCCCTGAGGTCGAGCACCGTGTCAGTCAGTTCGCCGTCGACCAACCGTCGCACGCGACCAGCACGCTCGACCACATACGCCGTTCCGGTGCCGGGACGAAACTGAATCGTCACGGGCTCGCGCGCGGCAATCGGCGTGGCAAGCGGAAGCCGTTCACCAATGCCGATGGGGTCGCCCTGTCGCGACTCGACGTCGCCGTCGGAGGTGAAGAGTTCGACGGTGTTGGCCGGTTCGGTGGTGCTCGACGCATCACTCGAAGGTTGCGTTGTGGTCGGCAACGTTGACGGCGGTGCGCTGATCATCACCACGGTCGTGGCCGAGTTCGACTTGTTGTCGTCAGAGCACGCGCCGCACGCGAGTACCAAACAAAGGGCAGCGGCGATTCGTACGCGCATCAGGAAACTCTACGTCCGACCGCAATCCGATCACGGCCCGCGAGATCGCGAAGAATGTCGACGTCAGTAAGGCCTGCCGACGTCATCAGTTCGCGAACCGCATCGCCCTGCTCGGAGTCAATTTCGCTGACCAACCAGCCGCCGTCCCTCAACCAGTCCAGTGCGCCGACGACGAGCGCGCGCACATCGGCGAGTCCACTTTCGTCCGCGTACAACGCTGCGTACGGTTCCCAATCGCGAACAACTTCTGCGACCTGAGGATCGCCGTGAGCGATGTACGGCGGATTCGAGACAACGAGTGCAAGCTCGCCGCGCAGATCGTTGGGCAGTGCCTCGAACCAGCTGCCTTCTCCGAACCGTACGCACTCGCCGGCCATGCCTAAGCCGGCCGCGTTGGCGCGCGCAACGTCGATTGCGTCGGCCGATCGATCGGTCAACCACACCTCCACCATTCCGCTCGGCAGTTCAGCTGCGAGCGAAAGTCCGATCGCGCCGCTGCCCGTGCCCAGGTCGGCAGCTACCAGTGGGCGGCGCCCGGGCAGTTCACTCGCGATTCGCCGCAACAACGCAATCGCGTGTTCGGCTACCAACTCGGTTTCCGGTCGTGGGATCAACACTCGTCGATCGACCAGCAAGTCGAGCCGCCGGAACGACCAGTGGCCGAGCACGTACTGCAACGGCTCGCCGGCTTGCAGTCGCACCAGCATCGCGTCGAGATGCGCTATCGACCGTTCGCTCGCCGACACATCGAGCATGTCTGCGAATTCTTCGCCGAAACATCCGCTCGCCTCTTCACACAGCCAGCGTGCTTCGGCACGACCCGTCAGCGGCGCGGTTTGATCCCACAGTTGGCGCCAGCTCAACTCGCTGCCGTTTCCTGAAGGGTTCACTCGCTGCCGGCCAACTGACGGGCGCGTTCGTCGGCCGCGAGCGCGTCGACCACTTCATCGAGGTCGCC
>JAYVVU010000042.1:0-2401 GCA_043786755.1 Actinomycetota bacterium | reverse complement strand
CGCGCACATTGTCGGCGTCGGCGAATGTGGCGGGCACCAACCCGGTCACGTCCACAGACAGCAGGGCGAGATCGTTGCCCGGATCGCGGGCGAGGACTTTGGCGGGGCGCGGGTTGCGTTCACCGGCAAGACGAACTCGAACCGTCGTGGCACCTTCCACAACGTGGGCATTGGTGAGAATTTGCCCATCGGCGGTAAGCACGACGCCCGTGCCAACGCCTTCACCGGGGCCGGTCTTGTCGGTGATGTCGCTGGAAACTGTGACGATGCTCGGCCGAAGCCGCTCGGTCACCGCCGCCACATCGAGTCGACCGTCGAACGCCGCATCGCGCGGCGTGCCGAGCACGACCTGTTGAGTCGAGTTGCGGTAGATCGTCGACGGGTTCGTGCGGTTGATTCGGGCCCCGACATACACACCCAACAATCCGGCAATCCACGCCACGCATACAAGTGCAACTGCCCACAGCAGCGACGTGTGTTTGAGCGGCCGCTTCCACACGCTGAGCTGCGCGGAGGCATGCGACTCGGAAGTCGGTGGCGGCATCGAGGAGTTCAGGTCATCAGCCCTGGGGGGAGGCAGCATGGACATGGATTATGTCTAGCGTTTCCGTCGACGAAGTGCTCGTCGCTGACGAAACCTTGATCCAGTGCAATGAGCCGTCCAGTGCTCGTCAGTTCTCTGGTCGGGCGACTAGTTCTACGGTGCCGGTCATCGTCGTGCCATCGCGCGCATACTCAATCGTGACCGAATCACCGGGTGACAAGTCGCGGATCGACGCCACCAGCCCGGCTTGACCATCGATGATCTCGCCGTTCACCTTGCGCACCACATCGCCTTTGACGAGACCGAGCTTCTCGGCTGGCGAGCCAGGCTGAACCGAACCTACGACTGCGCCGCGGCCACCGTCGTTGCGGTCACCCACTCCGACTCCGAGGTAGCCCTCCACCCGAACCGAACCCTCGTCGACCGACCGCAACTGGCCGATCACGAACTTGATCTCCTTCGACGAGATGGCAAAGCCAATATTGCTGGCAATCCGCGCAGCGCTGCTACGCGCCACCGCAGTGTTGATGCCGATGACCTCACCGGCGGCGTTCACTAGCGGGCCGCCGGAGTTCCCGGACGAGATCGCTGCGTCGGTCTGCAGGAGTCTGTTCAATGCGCCCTGCTCGGTAGACATCGTGCGGCTCAGCGCCGACACGATTCCCGAGGTCACCGATGCCTCGCCGGACAGATCGAGCGCGTAGCCGATCGCGACTACCTCATCGCCGACACGAGTGCCGTCATCGGCGGCGAACTGCGCCACGACAAGCCCCGTCTCCGACACGTGGATCAGCGCGAGATCGTTGCCTTCGTCGACGCCGACAATCACAGCGTCGATCGGCTCTGTCTCGCCGGGGAGCAGTACTCGAACCTTCGTCGCGCCGCGCACCACATGAGCGTTCGTCACGATGTCACCGTCCGCCGAGATGATCACACCAGTGCCGATCGCCTCACCCTTTCCCGTGACACCGTCGACGTCGACGGAGACTTTCACCACCGACTGCTCGATCAACGACACTACAGGCGCGACGTCGATTCGCTCGCCGAGTGCGGCTGGTTGGGGGCTGGCCCCGTTGAGGTCGGAACCCGAGGATGACTCGCGTGGGATGCCAGCCCCGACAGTGGCACCGTTGTCGGACCCCAGTTCGCGGACACCGAACACGGCCACTGCCGCGAGCAGCACCCCACCAATGACGACTCCGGCGGTGCGACGATCGTGACGGCTTCTTCGGCGAATCGATGTTGGTTCGGTGATCACGGACGAGTTCGTTGGAACGCCGGTATCTCCACCGGCAGAAGCCGCTTCGATGATGTCTTCGGTCATGAGAGTTGTCTAGTCGGCGCGCAATCCGCGCGGCACGCGACCCTCGAGTTCCTTACCAAATTCTCAACCGCGCGTGAGGGGTCAGCTGCCCTGGATCTTGATCTCGATGTCGACGCCCGCCGGCAACTCGATGCGCTGCAGGCTGTCGATGGTCTTCGGGTTCGGATCGATGATGTCGATCAGGCGCTTGTGGATGCGCATCTCGAAATGCTCACGCGAGTCCTTGTCGATGTGCGGTCCACGGATGACCGTGTAACGGTGCTTGTCCGTCGGCAGCGGGATCGGGCCACGAATGGTGGCCGAGGTACGCGTGACCGTCTCGACGATCTTCTTGGTCGACTGGTCGATGATCTCGTGATCGAACGCTTTGATACGAATGCGAATGCTCTGTGTCATGGTGCGTCAGCTCACTTCAAGATCTTGACGACGCGGCCTGCGCCAACAGTACGACCACCCTCACGGATAGCAAAACGCAAACCCTCATCCATCGCGATCGGCTTACCCAACTCCACCGTCATCGCAACATTGTCACC
>JAYVVU010000041.1:0-5663 GCA_043786755.1 Actinomycetota bacterium | reverse complement strand
AGGTCGCGACAGTGAGCGATGGCGACGCTGGCCAGGTGCTGGTCGGCGCTGCAGCCAGCTAGGGATCACGCCGACTAATTGCCCGGGTCGCCGCAGGGGGCCGGTCGTAGACTCCATCCTCTATGGCTGAGATCACGATTTCACTCCCGGATGGTTCGCAGCGCTCCCTTGCTGAGGGTGCGACCGCGACCATGCTGGCGGAATCGATCGGCTCGCGACTAGCCAAGGCCGCAGTCGCTGCTGTGGTCGACGGTGTCGAGGTCGACCTCGGCAATCCGCTGCGTAACGGCGCACAAGTGGCGATCGTCACTGGCGACAGCGAGGAAGGCCGCCACGTGCTGCGCCACAGCACAGCGCACGTGCTGGCGCAAGCCGTGACGCAACTGTTCCCCGGCGCCAAGTACTCCATCGGCCCGGCAATCGCCGACGGGTTCTATTACGATTTCGAACTGCCCGGCGGTCGCACATTTCTGGAAGCCGACCTGGAAGCGATCGAAGCGCGCATGCGCGAGATCATGAAGGCCGACCAGCCATTCGTTCGCTCCGAACTTCCAGCCGCAGAAGCATTGCGCGTGTTCGCCGATCAGCCCTACAAGTGCGAGATCATCGAGCGCGTCAGCTCTGGCGCCGCTGACGTCGACGACGTCAGCGAAGTCGGTAGCGACGAGACCATCAGCGTGTATCGCAACACACCCGAGTTCGTCGACCTCTGTCGCGGCCCGCACGTTCCCAGCACCGGCAAGCTCGGCCACTTCAAGCTGATGAAGGTGGCCGGCGCGTACTGGCGCGGGAACGAGAAGGGTCCGATGCTGCAACGCATCTACGGCACCGCGTGGGAGAGCAAGGCGGCGATGGAGGAGCACCTGCATCGCCTGGAAGAAGCCGAGAAGCGCGACCATCGCAAGCTCGCCACTGAACTCGACCTGCTCAGCTTCCCCAGCCAACTCGGTGGCGGACTCGCCGTGTGGCATCCGAAGGGTGGCATCGTCCGCAAGGTGATGGAGGACTACAGCCGCGACCGCCACATCAACGGTGGCTATCAATTCGTGTTCACTCCGCATCTGGCCAACGCCAACTTGTTCAAGCAGTCGGGCCATCTCGACTTCTACAAGGACGGCATGTACCCGCCGATGGAGATGGACAACGGCACGTATTACCCGAAGCCGATGAACTGCCCGATGCACTGCCTGATCTTCGATGCACGCCAGCGCAGCTATCGCGAGTTGCCGTTGCGCTTGTTCGAACTCGGCACTGTCTATCGCTATGAGCGCGCTGGGACATTGCACGGCCTGATGCGTATTCGCGGCTTCACGCAGGACGACAGTCACATCTTCTGCACCGAAGAGCACCTGCAGGACGAGATCGCGTCGCTGCTCGACTTCGTGCTCAGCGTGTTGCGCGCTTTCGGTTTCACAAACTTCACGGCCAACCTCAGCACGAAAGATCCGAACAAGTACGTGGGCAGCGACGAGATGTGGGCGCGCGCGACCGACGCCCTTCAGCTGGCGCTCGATAAATTCGGCCTCCCGCATGGCATCAAAGAGGGCGACGCCGCCTTCTACGGTCCGAAGATCGACATCGACGTCACCGACGCCATTGGTCGTACCTGGCAGCTGAGCACGATTCAGTGCGACTTCGCGCTGCCCGAGCGTTTCAACCTCGAATACATCGGCGCCGACAACGCTCGCCACCGCCCGATCATGTTGCACCGCGCACTGCTCGGCTCGATCGAGCGGTTCTTCGGCGTGCTCATCGAGCACTACGCCGGCGCGTTTCCGACCTGGCTTGCTCCGGTGCAGGCGCGGGTCTTGCCGGTGGCCGAGGCGCATCAGCAATATGCCGACCAGGTCGTTGCGCGGCTGCACGCCGAGGGCTTCCGCGTCGATACGGCGGAGGCCAACGACCAGTTGGGTAAGCGCATCCGCGCGGCCAAGCTGGAGAAGATTCCGTACGTGCTGGTAGTCGGCGACGACGACGTCGCCCACTCGACCCTCGGAGTGAACCCGCGCGGTGGCGAGGTCGACCGCGGAGTAGCTCTCGAAGCCTTCATCAGCGCGCTAAGCGCCGAGATCGCCGAACAACTCGCCGCGGGCGACTGATCAACCGCCCGAGTCGGGCGAAGTGACGCGTAGGGCTCGCTGCGGCCCAATCATCCCTTGCATGCGCGTCACTTCGGCGCGTCACTTCGCGCTCTTACACCTGCGGGACGGTCTTCATCAGCTTGTGGTAGAGGTCATCGACATCCGCGTGGATGCCCCTGGCCTCGAACCAGGTGCACACGTTGACGCAGTCGCGTCGTAGGAACTCGAAGCCGTGCGGGTTGCCAACTAGGTCGATCGCTTGTGGTACGTCGATCAATACCAGTCGATCACCATGAACGAGGATGTTGTACGGCGATAGGTCGGCGTGGGCGTAACCGGCTTCGGCAACTACGAGCAGCACTTCGCGCAACTGCTCGAAGAGGTGCTCGGTTTCGCGTCGGTCGGGCCGCAGTTGTGCCAGTCGGGGAGCGGCCGTGCCGTCGTCATCGCCGATGAACTCCATCATCAACTCGGTGCCGCTGAACTGCACCGGGTAGGGAACCGAGCCGCCCATCTGCCACAGGCGGCTGAGCACCGAAAATTCGGCGGTCGCCCATTGGCCAGCGAGTAGCTCTCTACCGAACGCACTCCGGCTGGCCATGGCGCGCACCTCTCGGGTACGGCGTGCGTTTCTACCTTCAATGCGGCGGTTCTCGAGGTAGCCGGCGTCGCGATGGAACAGGCGGTGCTTGGCATCGCGGTAACGCTTAACCGCCATCAGGCCGCTGGCGTCGCCGTGGCTGCGTCGCAGCAGGGAGACATCTGCCTCCTTGCCGCTCTTCATCACGCCTAGGTCGACATCGACGGCGCGCGGGTCGGTGATGACCCATTCGGGTATTGGGTCAGGGCCATGTGCGGCGTCGACGTAGCTACTGAACACTTGCTCGTCCGCATCGTCGTCTGCTGTTGGCGCAGGGAGGAATAAGGCGGGCGTTTGGTAATCGTCGTCGTCAAAACGACGCTTGGACTTAGTAGACAAGAGAGAACTCCAGGTTCGGATCGGGATCGGTGTGGAACGGCACCGACGCCTGTCGGTGCTTAGTGCTGACTGTGGACGCGGAGTTGGGAGGCGATGGTCATCATGTGACTTGGTCCTCCCTTTGCTCACGCGCAGTCAATACGACCGGCACCGAATACGAACGTTTTGAACTTAGCGCGCAACTCGACTCGTTGCCAGGTAATTTCGACCCGTGTCGCACCTTGATCGCATCTGGAACGGCTGGCGGAATGAATACGTCGTCGACGCCTCAACTCGACCAGCCGAAGGTGAGGGGAGTCTGTTCACCCAGATTCTGCAGTCGGGTCTCTCCGACGAAGAGACGCACATCGTGCATCGCGGTCAACTCACCTTCGCGATCCTCAATGCCTTTCCGTACACGCCCGGCCACATGATGGTGTTGCCGTACCGCGAGGTGGCGAGCCTGGAAGACCTCGCGGGCGACGAGCACACCGAGTTGTGGGCGACAGTGACGAACGCAGTGCGTGCAGTGAAGACTGCGTACACGCCAGGGGGAGTGAACGTCGGCATCAACCTCGGTCGTCCCGCCGGTGGCAGCGTCAGCGAACATCTGCACGTTCACGTCGTGCCGCGCTGGAGCGGCGACTCGAACTTCATGACTGCAATCGCCGAGGCACGCACACTGCCCGAGGCGCTCTCGCAATCGGCGAGCAAGCTGCGTACGGCATGGCCGGCGTAACGGTTCGACTGCTGCAGGAAGGCGACGATGCATCCGCAGCAGGCAAGGTCGTGCAGAGCACTTATCTCGCGTTGCCCGGTTACCCGCGCGACGACGAGTACGACGAAGCGCTCGCTGCGGTACCCGAACGCGCTCTTGAGTCCGATGTCGTCATCGCGATCATCGACGATCAGATCGTTGGTTGTCTCACGTATGTCGCTGATCACACCCACGAGGCATACGAATTCGTCGACCCTGACGGCGCCAGCTTCCGCTACTTCGCGGTATCGCCCGCTGCGCAGGGCAGCGGCGTCGGCAGGGCGATGGTTGAGTGGTGTATCGCTCGAGCACGCGCCGACGGGAAGAGTCGACTGCGCATCCATACCCTGGAGTCGATGCCCGCAGCGCAGCGCCTGTACGAGCGGATGGGCTTTCTTCGCGATCCCGAGAACGACGAAGTCTGGGACGGTATCAAAGGCATCGCGTACGTCTTCGATTGCTGATCGAGCGCGGTGCCGCTGACGAATACTGTGGAGCAGCAAGCCGACAAAGGGGATCGAACGTGACTGTCACTTGGGAAGCACCGGGGCCGGGCCAATGGGCACTTGATCGATCGCACCTCCCTGGTGGTTCAACGGCGTTGGTGCAGGACCTCATGCGTGCCACCGAGCCGGGTGCGATGGCTCGGGTGTTCAAGGAACTCGGCGCACCGGTGGAGACGCTCTCGATCGCATTCGTGAACGGCCACGCCTACACGCGTATGCGTCCGCTGATCGCGCCGGACAAGCCGGCCAAGAAGCTGCCGCCTCTCTGGGTGCTGCGTATCGCGACACGATTGCATCCCGAGATGCGTCGTCGCGCGCGTTCGGCTGCCAAAACGATGGCGACAGCACCGTGGCTCGCCGTGATTCACGATTGGCACAACGGCGGTAAGGCCGGCATCGAACAAGGCAACCTCGCGTTGCAGTCTGTGGTTCTCCGCGACATCGATGACGCGGCACTGATGCAACACGTTCGCGATTGTTGGGCGAACTGCCTGCGTAACTGGGACCACCACTTCTGGCTGCACGGCTACGACCTCGGGCCGATCGGGCGTTTCCTGCACGAGTGCGAGCGGTGGGGGCTGGATGCGCTCGAGTTGCTGCCGCTGCTGGAAGGCGCATCGCCATCGACGAGCGGACCAAACCAACAAGCGGCCGACATCTGTGGCGCGGTCAAAGCGGCTGGTGCGGAACCGGCGACACTCGCCGAGTTGCGTGCGATCTCGCCGGCGATTGCGGCGTCTGTCGATGGCTACTTGGAACGCAAGCAGTGGGTGTTGTTCTCGCGCTACGACGTCGATGGCGTCACCCTCGGTGAGCGACCCGAGCTGATGTTTGCGATGATCATGGCCGCAGAGCACCGCGACGCCAGCGACGCTGTGCTCGCCCTTGCGGTCGCAATTCGCGAGCGCGTGCCACCGGCCGATCGCGCCGAGTTCGACTCGCTGCTCGGCTCGGCGCGCGATGCGATGGACTTGCGCGACGACAACGGTCCGGTGACTGCCGAATGGCCGCTTGGTCTGCTCCGTCGGGCGCTACTTGGTGTCGGAGATGCGATGGTGAAGCGCGGTGGGATCAGCGATCGTTCGCTGGCGCTGGAACTGCACACCGACGAGTTGCAACTCAACGAGCTGGCGAAGTTGCCTAGCGAGGGGGAGCTCCTTCGTCGTCGCGAGTTGCGCGCCACGCAGAACAAGCTGGATGCGCCGTGGCTACTCGGCCCGGCCGAACTTGCACCGCCACTGGAGGTGTTGCCGCCGACGCTCGCTGGCGTCGTCGCCATGGTGCAGACGGTGGTGCGCCACATGGGCCTGGATGGCGACACGAACTCCGATGGCTTGCGTGGCAGTGGGATCGGCAGGTCC
>JAYVVU010000040.1:0-2410 GCA_043786755.1 Actinomycetota bacterium | reverse complement strand
GGTTAGCAGCGTTGCGCAGATTAAAGGCGAGGTAGTTAGTGGGGACGGCAAGACTGACGCCCGGCAAAGATCGCACGAACTCGGTGCGCAACCCACCTGAGCCATCGAAGACCTCCATGTCGTACTTCGGCACCGCGTCAAAGACACGGTCAACCACCGAACTCGATCGACTCGCGCCAGCGATGAGTGACGTCGCGAATGCCGCCGATACGCCGACGCTGATCGCTATCGCGACGTGGACTCCGCGATGTCGTCTACGTTGAGCGCCCGCTAGAAATCGATCGGCTGAGGACACAAGGGTGACCATATTGATGGCGCGGGGCGGCGACAAGGTGGCCTACCCCACGGAGCGGGTGGGGCTAGCACGTATCTGCGTAGCAGTTGGCTAGGGCACCCAACCGGGCAGTTTCGACGCCTGTTTGATCCACGCAACGAGCTGCTTCTCGTCGAGCTCGTCGCCTTCGTAGATGTCGAGGTACCGGGTGTCCTTGCTCTTCGATTCCCCCGGCGGAACCGGTTTCAGCGATGCCCCGTTGAAGAACGCGACCTTCACGTACTTCGTAAAGCAATGGAAACTGAGGAACCATCCGTCGCCTTCGGTGCCGTAGAAGGGCGAGTTCCACTTCACTGCCTTGGTCAGCTTCGGGACGGAGTGCACGATGAGCGCATCGAGACGACGACCCAGGTCGCGCTTCCAGCGCGGCATCGCGGCGATGTACGCCTGGACGGGCACATCGCCGTCGGCCTTGGCGATCTGAGGATTGCCACCTGACAGCAGCTTCGGCTCGGGCGACTTCTTCGAGGGCATCGCGACTCCGATCAAATCTGAAATTCAACGAGCCAACTGCGTACCATCACCAGGCAACAGTAGAAGCTAGGAATTAGGATCGCGTCACGTCGGCGGAGACTCGGATCGTGTGGTGCACGGCGCGTTTCACTTCGCACCCGTCCGGCGACCGAGGAAGTCGACGGCGCCGCGCGCTGCCGTCACGGCGGTGCTGAACGACGCCTGCAGCAGGTAGCCGCCGGTGGGTGCGTCCCAGTCAAGCATTTCACCGGCGACGAACACACCTGGGAGCCGTTTGATCATCAGTGCCGCGTCGAGCTCGCTGAAGGCGATTCCACCGGCGGTCGAAATCGCTCGTTCAATCGGCATCAGCGCGCGTACCTCGATGGGTAACGATTTGATCATCAACGCCAACGACGCCGAATGACGCGAAACTTTGTTGCCCGTGACTTCGCGCAGCAACGCAACTGATGCCTTGTTCAACCCGACCCGATGCAGCGTCGCTGTCAACGAGTCTTTTGGTCGCGCGCGCGCGAGTCGATCTACAAGTTGCGCGACGGTGAGGTCCGGGTGCAGATCGAAGTGAAGAGTGCAACTCCCAACGTGATCGATGCCATCTCTGATTGCTGACGAGTGCGCGTAAACCGGTCCGCCCTCCAAACCTGCAGTAGTGATCATTGCGTCGCCGCGGACGGACGTAGTACCGACGGTGAGCGCGATGTTCTTCAGCGGAACACCACTGAACTGACCGATGAAGTCCGCCGACCAGTCCACCGCCACGCCGCAGTTCGCGGCGCGCAGCGGTGCGATCTGAACTCCCAGTTGAGCAAGCGTGTCGACCCACAGGCCGTCGGAACCGACGCGTGGCCAACTCGCACCGCCGAGGGCGAGAATCGTCACATCGCTTACCACTTCGACGATCGTGCCATCGCTGCGTTGGAATGTGTGCCGCCGAGGATCGACTCCCCCACCTGGTCGCCTTGCCCAACCCTGCCAACGATGCCCGACCTTGATCGCTACGCCGAGCTCGGCGAGGCGAGTAAGCCAGGCGCGCAACAATGGCGTCGCACGAAACGACTCGGGAAACACTCGCCCGCTCGATCCGACGAATGTCGGCTCACCCAACGAAGCGCACCACGCGCGCAGATCTTGCGGGGTGAAGGCGCGCAGCGCAGCGACGAGCGACGGCGAGGAAGCGGAGTAGCGGCCAAGCATCGCCTCGATGGGCTCGCTATGAGTGATGTTCAATCCACCGCGCCCAGCAAGCAGAAGCTTGCGGCCAACCGAGCGTTGGAGCTCGTACACCGTCACCGCCAGACCAGCGTTGGCAAGCACCTCAGCCGCCATCAACCCCGCGGGTCCACCACCGATGATGGAAGCAGTGTGAGACGGCGATTCGATAGTCACTGGAAGCAGTCTGGCTCAGCGAGTGTCGAAGGACCGGACCGCTGATTCTGGGACTAACCACTGGCGACTTGCCGGGTAAGCCGTTTGTGTCGCGGGTCGACTATGGCGTCAGTCGGTTGTGATGTCGCGGGACATCGCTGACAGGGGTGTCGCGAGACATCGCTGACACTTGTGCTGATTCTGTCATTGATTGCGTTGGACGGGGTAGTGCTTCTG
>JAYVVU010000039.1:0-2417 GCA_043786755.1 Actinomycetota bacterium | reverse complement strand
CCCCACTAGCGACAATCGAGCTCAGCACCGAGGCCTTCGTCGTCCTCGCAGCGGGTCGACGCACGAGCGATCAGGTTGATGCGAACGTGACTGGCGATCAGGAACTTGCACAGCGCGTGCTGAGCAAGTTCAACATGATGATCTAGGCGAGCGGCTTCCGCGCGACCACGAACACGGATTGCCCGAACGGCGGATGCACCACCCGCTCGACGCGACTGATCACCGGCACAAAGAACCGGTCGAAGACTCGGGTCAGAAATCCGTCGACAGGGTTCGCACGCAACACTCGACAAAACAGCAACCAGCTGAACCAGCCAACGGCGTTTGCGTAGTGCGCACGTTCGATCGTGTAGCCCGACTCGCGCACCAGCGACTTGAGTCCGCGCAGCCGATAGCGGCGGTGGTGGCCCACATGACGATCGAAGTTGCTGTACAACAACGGAAACGCGGGAACCCAGATCGCTAGGCACCCGCCCGGCTTTAGCCGTTCGTGGATCTGGCGCAGCGCTTCCCCATCGTTCTCGATGTGCTCGAGCACGTTGAACATCACTGCCGAACCATGATCGGCGGCCGCCGGAACATCGGCAAGTTCGCCGACAACCACGTGGACCTGCGGCTGGTCGGCGACCGCGTCGGCCAACAGTTGCGCTAGCCGGTCGCTTGGCTCGATCGCAGTGACCGCCCCGGCGGCTGCGAGAAACGGTGTGAACGTGCCACGGCCGGCACCGACTTCCAGCACCGGCGCGGCGATGAACGGGTGCGAGAGCTTGAGCAACCAGTTCCGATAGTTGACCGCCCCTTCGAGGGACGACAGTGTCGTGAGCAAGTTGTCGTCGGCTACCTCCTGCGAGGCGCGATGGCGCATTCGTCTAGGTTACGACGATGGCTTCGGCACGCCTCGTAAAACTCAGAGACAAAATTAGAAGCTCGATTGATCGCTGGACTGCGATCGACCTCGGTGCCATCGCGATCGGCTGGATCTTCATCGCCTTGCGGATCCTTCGCTCTGGTGTCGGCTTCGACGACGTGACCTATTCCACACCCGCGCAACAGATCACACTCGATGCGTGGCGCAGTGGGCGCATGGCGCTGTGGTCCGACACCACCTTCGGCGGCTCGCCGCATCTGGGTAATGCGTTCTCGGCTGCGCTGTATCCGCTGAACTGGTTGGCCGCACCGTTCCCCGATCTACTTGGCACCGACGTCGAGCTGGTGATCCACATGCTGATCTTCGGTCTCGGCTTCTACTGCTTTGGCCGTTTGCTGAAGCTTGCTCGCCCCGCTCCGGCGGTAATGGCTATCGCCGCCATGTGGTCGGGCTCGATGCTGATCCGCTCGACGTTGGTCATCCACCTCCCACCACTCGCGTGGATGCCGTGGGCCGTCATCTGTGTGCATGCCGTCATCACGTCCGACAAACCACGCCGCGCAACCGCAGGGCTGGCCGTCTTGATCTGGCTGATCATCACTGGCGGTCATCCGCAATCAATTTTGATGACGGCCACCATCCTGTTCGCCTGGATGGTGGGGCTAATGGTCGAGCGTCGCGAATGGCGACGGGTCGGGCACATTGCAGGCGCAGGTTTTCTGGCTCTGCTGGCGGCGGCACCGTTCCTGCTCGCGGCCCGCGCCACCATCGATGCCGCCGCCGATTCGATACGAGACGAAGCAGCACTGAAACCGCCGTTGTACGTCATGCCACTGCGCGATTTTCCGCGTCTGCTGCTGGGCGAGCCAATGTCGGGCTTCAACGTCTTGCTCGGTCAGGGCGAGCGCATCACGTACGCCGGCGCGGCGGTTGTCGCGCTCAGCATCATCGGTGCCATCACGGTTATCCGCACGCGTCGATGGTCGTTGATCTCGTTGCTCGCCGTTGGCGCCTTCACCGCGTCGTTGTCGCTCGGCTTGCGTTCACCAACACTGCGCTTCGCCCGCGCCTTCCTTCCAGGCTTCGATCAACCGCGAGTGTCGGCGCGCTGGAACTGGGTGTTGGTGATGGTGCTGATCGTGCTCGCCGGAGTCGGCATCGACCGACTGCGCCAGCGACGCGCCACCTTCGAAGCAATCGCGATCGGTGTCGTCGCCGTCGGGTATGCAGCCGGCACGACCGTTGGTTTTCAAGACGGCGGGTTGAAGAACAACGTGCTGTGGGCCGCGATCGCTGCGTTAGTGATCGCAATCGCGATACTCACGCATCGCACTGCGCGCATCGCCGCTGCGTCGGCGTTGGCGATTCTGGCTGTGTTCGAGCTCGCTGTTCCGATCAACTGGTACATCGAGTGGAAAGGTGATGTCGTCACTTCTACCGACGAGCTCGTTGGACCGGCGGAACTGTGGCTAGCCGAGCAACCGGGTTTAACGATTGCGCTCACCAACGAAGGCTTCGATCCGTACTACCTGGTGCAGGCGATGCGGCC
>JAYVVU010000038.1:0-2418 GCA_043786755.1 Actinomycetota bacterium | reverse complement strand
CCGCAAAAGACTGCGACGGCTCAACAAGGTCGATGCCGTGATGCACGACCGCACGTTGGTCGGCCAGGCTGGGCTTGGCGGTACCGATGTCCATGCGTCGATACACCTGCATCGCATCGACAGCGACGAGCTCCGTATCGTCGCGACTGGCGGCATACGCCATCGCTAGATCGCTCTTGCCTGACGCTGTCGGCCCCAGGACGACCAACGGAAAGTTCTCTGACAACTGGACTAACCAGCCAGCACGGGAATGCGACGCTTGTGCACGGGTTCGGCGGTCAGCTCTAGGAAGCGGCCGATCAGAAAGTGCGGAGCGGCGCTCGTCACTTCCACCAGGCCATACGAACCGACCCGCAACGGCTCGGCACTTGCAAAGTGCACCAGCTTGTTCTGTCGCGTACGGCCGGAGATCACCGACGGATCGCGCTTGCTCGGGCCCTCGATGAGCACTTCCTCGATGCGCCCGATGCGAGCAAGGTGCTTCTCGAGCGCACTGCGCTCGACGACAACACGCAGCCGGTCGAAACGATCGCCGACAACGGCTGGGTCGACGAACTTCTCGACCAGCAACGCTGCTTCGGTTCCCGAACGCGGCGAGAAGTTGAAACAGTACGCGTAGTCGTAGACGGCTTCGGCGGCGACTTCCATGGTCGCCTGGAAGTCGTCTTCCGACTCGCCCGGGAAGCCGATGATGATGTCGGTGCTGACTGCCAGATCGGGCACCGTCGCGCGCGCTTGCGCCAAGCGGGCGAGGTAGCGCTCGGCGGTGTAACCGCGATGCATTGCGGCCAGGATTCGGTCGCTGCCGGACTGCAGTGGATAGTGCAGGTGCTCGCACACCGCAGGCGTGGCAGCCATCGCGGCAAAGGTCTCGGGGCGCATGTCCTTCGGATGCGGGCTGACGAAGCGCACACGCCGAATGCCCGCAACTTCGCCGAGTGCAATCAGCAAGTCGGTGAACAAGGGTCGCAGGCGTGCTTCGTCGTCGCCTGCGTGGCGAGCTGCTAGCTGCAGATCGCGGCCATAGCTGTTGACGTTCTGACCGAGCAGGGTTACTTCCGTCACGCCGTCGGCCACAAGTGCACGAACCTCGGCAACGACTTCGTCGAACGGGCGACTGATCTCGACGCCGCGCACCGATGGCACGATGCAGAACGCGCAGCTGTTGTCGCACCCGATCTGAATCGTGACCCACGCGTTGTAACTGGTCTCGCGTCGTGCCGGCAACGCGCTCGGGAACAGCGCATGATCGTCGATCACTGCCTGGTCGAGGATCTCGGTGATCGGACCATGCGCTTTGGCGTGGTTGACCAACTCGGCGGCGCGGTGAACGTTGTGTGTGCCCATCACGACATCGACCCACGGCGCCTTGCTCGCGACGAGATCGCGATCCTTCTGTGCCAGACAACCCGAGACGACTATCTGACGGCCCTCACGCTCGTTCTTCCAGCTGCGCAGCCAACCAAGACTGCCGTAGAGCTTGTTGTCGGCGTTCTCGCGAATGCAGCACGTGTTGAGCACCACGATGTCGGCGTCGGCTTGGTTCTCGACTTCCGTCAGGCCGTCGGCCTGCAGCAAGCCTGCGATGCGTTCGGAGTCGTGATCGTTCATCTGGCACCCAAAGGTGCGCACGATGAAGCTCCGGTTCATAGCCGCCAAGGCTATCTCTGGTCAGGCGGCCAGTGCCTCGGGCGCGTGAAGGGCGACGATCACCGTACCGGAGGTAAGGAACGTGATGCTTTCTTCCGAGGCGCTGGACTTTTGAAAGCCCAGCGCCTCGTAGAAAAGCGTCGACCGCGCCACATCCGCAACACCCAGAGTGACGATCGTGACGTGGCCGCTCATCGTTAGAGCTCGATTGGCTCTTCGTCTGCTGCAGTGAACGCTGTCTCGGCAACCGAGCCGGCCGCAACCGCTTCGCCCTCTTCGGGCGCAACGAATGCCGGAGTGGCAGCGTCGGCACCGATGCCGGCTTGCACGCGCACCTTCTCGGAGACTTCAACCATGATCTCGGGATTCGCGATGAGGAAGCCCTTCGCGTTCTCGCGACCCTGGCCGAGTTGCTCGCCGTCGTAGGTGAACCACGAGCCCGACTTCTTGATGATGCCCATGTCGACGGCCATATCGAGCAGCGAACCTTCGCGGCTGATGCCCTTGCCGTACATGATGTCAAACTCGGCCTGACGGAACGGTGGCGACACCTTGTTCTTGACGACCTTCACTCGTGTGCGGTTACCGACGACCTCGGCACCATCTTTGATGCTCTCGATACGACGAATGTCGAGACGCACCGATGCGTAGAACTTCAGCGCACGGCCACCAGGGGTGGTCTCGGGCGAGCCGTACATCACGCCGATCTTCTCGCGCAATTGGTTGATGAAGATCATGATGGTGTTGGTGCGGTTGAGGTTGGCGGTG
>JAYVVU010000037.1:0-5697 GCA_043786755.1 Actinomycetota bacterium | reverse complement strand
CGCCTGGAGCAAGGTCCCGCGCAACTAATTCCAGCGCCGTTACTCTTCGTTCATTACGAACATCTTTAAGGGCAAGGGTCTCGACGAAGATCCGGGATGGGCGCAGAAGGCTGGCGACCCGCTCGTCGCTTTGCGAATCTTGTTTCTCGCGTTCTGCTTCGCAGTTGTCGTGCTCTGCGGTGCCGCGTGGAAGATGCACCTCGACGATCAGTTCGAGTCGACGAATGTTGCGCTTTCGCTTGCGGTCATCGCTGCTGCAGGTTTCTCGTCGCTCACCGCGCCACTGCTCATTCGGCGAGAGCTCGATGCCACGTCGTTACGCACACTCGCGCTGAGTTATCGATCGCGCTTCATGTTGCGCTTGGCGTTCGCAGAGGTTGTGATGCTGGTCGGCTTTGCAGCCAGCAAGGTGTGGGGACCGTGGTGGGTCGTCTTCATCGGCGCCGCGATCACAGTCGTCGGCTTCATTCGACTAGCACCAACCGCACGACACTTACAGCAGGACCAAGACCGGCTGTCGTTGAGCGGTTGTCAGCTGTCGTTGACGGAGGCCTTGCGCACGCCTGCCGCTGTGAGTTAGTGGCGTACTGCGCTGGCGAATTGCGCGACTGTTTGCGATCCGCTGATGCCTGGGCCGACCACTCCGGCGGCGCCTGCAGCTTTTAGCGCCGCTAGGTCTTGACCGGAGGGCGCGCCAACAATCATCACCGGAATGTCGGCCGACCGTGACCACAACTCGTGAATCAACATGCGCACCAATGTCGGGTGCCCACCGGATGGCATCGAGACCGCGATCGCATCGGCGTGCTCCTCAACCGCGGCTTGGGCCACGTCGCTCGGCTGCTGATACAGCCCCGTGGAGATGCACTCGAAACCGGCATCGCCGAGCGTTCTTGCCAAAGCCTTGAGACCCCGGTCGAAGCCGTCGAGGCCCAGATTTGCCAGCAATAATCGGCCGGCAGTGGCGGGAGCGAAGGTCACGCTCGTCAGCATACGCCGTCCGCGTCACGGAGAGTGGCCAATCACCACTCAACGGTGCGGCCATGGCATCAGCCAAAGCCCCGGTTGGCTAGACGCTACATCGGATACCGTCTGCAGGCCATGAGCGACCATTCCCGCGCCCCCGACACGCCCGCCGCCGCCAATTTCGTGCGCGACCTCGTGGCGGCCGACATCCAGCGCGGCACATTCGGCGGCCGGGTGCAGACCCGGTTCCCACCGGAGCCGAATGGTTACCTGCACATCGGCCACGCCAAGGCGATCTGTGTCGACTTCGGCATTGCGCAGGAATTCGGTGGCGTCTGCAAGCTGCGCTTCGACGACACGAACCCGGAAACGGAAGAGACCGAGTACGTCGACGCCATCGTCGACGACATTCGCTGGCTCGGGTTCGAAGCTGGTGAGCCCGTGTACGCGAGCGACTACTTCGAGCAGCTCTACCAGTGGGCCGAGCACCTGATCAACAATGGCTTCGCGTATGTCGACGATCAAGATGCCGAAACGATCTCCGCGCAGCGCGGCGGATATGGCAAGCCCGGCATCGAGAGTCCACACCGCAACCGCCCGGCGTCCGAAAGTTTGGACTTGTTTCGACGAATGCGCGCCGGCGAGTTCGCCGACAACTCACATGTGTTGCGCGCCAAGGCCGACATGCAGCACGACAACATGCAGCTACGCGACCCAATCATGTATCGCATTCGCCACGAGCACCACCACCGCACGGGCGATGCGTGGGTGCTGTATCCGACATACGACTGGGCACACGGCGAGAGCGATGCAATCGAAGGCGTCACGCACTCACTGTGCACGCTCGAATTCGACAGTCATCGCGCGCTCTACGACTGGTACCTAGAACACCTGCCGCTGCCTGGCGACAAACCCGAGCAGACCGAGTTCGCGCGTCTCGAGCTGACGCACACCGTTACGTCGAAGCGCAAGCTGCGGCAGTTGATCGACGACGGCGTGGTGGACGGTTGGGACGACCCGCGCTTGCCGACCCTGCGGGCGCTGCGCCGCCGTGGTTACCCCGCCTCAGCCATTCGCGAGTTCTGCGAGTTCATCGGCGTATCAAAGACCAACAGCCGTCATCAGATCGAACTGCTTGAGTGGTTCATTCGCAATCAGCTCAACCAGACCGCGCAGCGCCGCATGGCCGTGCTGCGACCGATCAAGTTGGTCGTCACCAACTGGCCAGCGGGTCACGTCGAAACGATGACGTTGCAGAACAACCCCGAGAACCCAGCCGACGGCACGCGCGATGTTCAGTTCACGGGCGAACTGTGGATCGAGGCCGACGATTTCATGGCCGAGCCGACGCCGAAGTACTACCGCCTCTCGCCCGGCACCGAGGTGCGGCTGCGCGGCGCGTTCTTCGTCAGGTGCACCGGATTCGAGACCGATGCGAACGGCAACGTCACTGAAGTCCAGTGCACCTACGACCCCGACACACGCGGCGGCAACTCGCCCGAGGGCCGCAAGGTGAAGGCGACGATCCACTGGGTGTCGACCGCACACGCGGTCGACGTGGACGTCGCGCTCTACGAGCGGCTGTTCACGGCGGAAGGTCCCGGCGAACGCACCGGCGACCCCTTCGACGACCTGAACCGCAATTCGAAGACAGTCGTCGCCGGCAAGGCGGAGGCCGCACTGGCGTCGATCGCTGCGGGCGAAGTCGTGCAGTTCGAGCGCCTCGGCTACTTCGCCGCCGACACCGTGCAGTCAGGACTGTTCCACCGCACCGTCGGCCTCAAGGACGACTGGGCCAACGTCCAAAAGCGCTCGAAGTAGCAAGCCTTCAGTCGAGGGTTTGCTCCCGCACAGCGGACTGTGGAGGGTTTCCTCCCTGCCAGCGGGGAGGAAACCCTCGACTGGCCGCAAACGGGAGGAAACCCTCGACTCGCTAGTCGTCTAGGGGTAGGAACTGGTCGGTTGTGGTGTCTCGCTTGGCGGTGAACCAGCGACGGCAGCCCGACTCGTGGAACCAGCGTTCGAGCGTGACGCCTTTGATGTTGTCCTGCATCCAGCCGTAGTCAACGTTGCGCGCCGCCGGGTCGGTGATCGAATCGGGCGTCACCGGAAACACGCTGCCGTAGCGGTACTCCTCGAACGGACGGTCGCCGCATGTTGGGCACTTGATCCACAACATCGCTTATCTCGTCCCTGCTGAGCTCGGGTCGCCCATCACCGATTCGGTGGAGAAGCGATCGAGCCCGAATGGTGCGATCAGCGGTGGCGTCTCGCCGGTCGCGATCAGTTGCGCGAGTTGTTCGCCTGCGACCGGGATCGCCTTGAAGCCCCACGTGCCCCAGCCGGTCGAGAGTTTGAAACCCTCGACGCTGGTGTTGCCGAGAATCGGCGAGAAGTCCGGGCTGACATCGCAGATGCCTGCCCACGAACGCAGGATGCGCAGCTTCGAGAGGAACGGGAACACGGTTGTCGCTTTCGCCGAACACGCTTGCAAATACGTGTAACTGGTCGAGGTGCGGTAACTCGCCTGCCTGTCGTACTCGGCGCCGATCAACATCTGCCCGCGCGGCGTTTGGCTGATGTAGAAGACAAGGTCGTTGCTCGACACGATCGGCGCGAACTCTTGCGCGTAGGCGTTGGTGACGAACGCTTGTAGCGCGTGCGTGCGGATCGGCAGACGAACGCCAGCCCAATCGGCAACGACGCTGACGTTGCCGCCAACCGCGGACAACACGACGCCAGCAGAGATCGGTCCGTTCGGTGTCTGCACACCCGTGACGCGATCGACGCCGCTGCTCGAAGTCTCGGTCAGTAAGCCGGTCACCGGCGTGTGCTGGTGAATGTGTACGCCCTTGCGCAGCGCGCCCTGCGCATACGCCCATACCACCCGGTCGTGACGCGCGGTCGCTGCCTCGTGGTGATAGCTCGCGCCATGCACCGGATAACGACCGCCGCCGGTGAGATCGATCTGCGGGCAGCGGGCCTTGATCTCATCGGGACCGATGTAGTCGGTCTGTGCGCCGCACGCCGCGTTCATCAACGCACGGGTCTGCTCGGTGCGCGCGGTCATCACCGAATGCGCCAACCAGATCTGCCCCTTGGTGGTGTGCATGATCCAGCAACCGGTCTCTTCTTCGAGGCCCTGATACAGCTCGATGCTGCGCTGGTAGAAGCGCACCGACTCGGGGATGCCGTAGTTGCTGCGGATGATCGTGGTGTTGCGACCGCTGTTGCCCGAGCCGATGTAGTTGGCTTCGAGCACACAAACATTGGTGATGCCGTGACGGGTCGCGAGGTAATAGGCAGTCGACAAACCGTGGCCACCGCCGCCGATGATCACGACGTCGTATGCCTTCTTCGGCTCGCCGGTCTGCCACGGCAGGTCGAGCAGCGTTTCGACGAACTCGTTCATGCATTCACCGCTATGTAGTTCACTATGTAGTTCACTATGTAGTTCACGACAGCCGACCAATCAGTTCGTGACTCGCCGCGCACGCAACCAGCAGCAGCGCCGAACCGTCCTCATTGATCAACAACTTCGCCGGCACGCCAGCGATCTGGCCCTGGCCGAGCATGAACTTCGGGGACCCTGGGTACACGAACCACTTTGCCGACGCCACCGATGGCAGCTGCCACTCGATGTGGTGCAGGGCGAGTGATGCGACCTGCTCGGCCGTCAGTTCGACACCGCTGAAGCCGTGTTCGGGCGTAACGATCGCGTGCGCATCGCCGGCAACCTTCGGCTCGGCGGCACCGATCAGGAAAACATCGTCGGGCGAGATGCGCACGGCGCGCGAACCCTTCGGCCACCTGACCGCATCCAGCGCCGCTGCGTTGGCGATGATGCGCCACCCGACTAGTGGTTGGGCAACGAGCTCAGCCGCGTGCACGAGCACCATCCGGGTCGTAGAACGGAACTGGGCTGACGTGAGCGTCGCGGCCGTCGATCTGCACAACGTCGGCATGCGGCATGCGCTTCTGCCAACCCATCAAGACTGCGTGACCGAATAGGGGCGAGTTCCAGCTCGATGTCACGTGGCCGACCACTTCGTCGTTCACCCGAATGACGCTGCCCTCCTGCGGCGCCGGGCCGTCCATCGTGAAGCCGAACAATCGACGCGGGTCGGGCAAAGGCGCAGTGCGCAGCAACGCGTCGCGACCGATGAACGCTTTCTTGTCGAGCTTGACGGCCCAATCCATGTTGACGCGCCGCGGCGAGGAGTCGAGCTCGGTGTCTTGGCCAACGATGATGTGGCCCTTCTCGCAGCGCAGTCCGAACAGTGCTTGCAACCCGTGCGGCTTCACACCGAGCGGCGCACCCAGGTGCATCAGCGCCTGCCACAACTCGACGCTGCGATCGATCTGATGATGCAACTCGAAGCTTGCCTCACCGGTGAACGACAGTCGCATGACGTGGCACGGCACGCCTGCAACATCGAGGCGGCGATGCTGCAAGAACTTCGGCTGTACGTCGTCCGCCACACCGGCACGACGCAGCAGTTCGCCAGCCAATGGTCCGGTGACATTGATCGCGCCGTGCGACACGGTGCGGTCGAGCACGTGCACGCGCAGTCCCCACGTCTCAACCCAGTCGCGCACCCACATCTCGGCGACGCTCGCGCCGCCCGATGTCCAGGTAAGCGTGAAGCGGTTCTCGTCGTCGCGCAGGATCATGCCGTCGTCGAGAATGTGTCCCCGCTCGTTGAGGTTAATCACGTAGCGCGCACGCCC
>JAYVVU010000036.1:0-2424 GCA_043786755.1 Actinomycetota bacterium | reverse complement strand
CAAGATCGGCGAGATCGCCGTGATGGCATTGCACGATCACCTCCGCCTTCTCGGCGGCGGCGCGCAGCGTTGCAATGCGCTGCACATCGGGGTCGATTGCGATGGCTTTGGCACCTGCGGTGGCCATCACGATCGAGCTCGGGTTTTTGGCAATACCGAGTTCGATCACGCGTTTGCCAGCGACGTCGCCGCAAAGGCGCAGCTCATCGTCGTCGGCCACATTCTGGCCGTACCAAATACGCACGTGTTAAGTCTGCCGCGCTCGCCCCGCCCGATGATGGATGCGTATATCCTCTGCGGCCATGACGTTCGCGATCAGCGCGTTGCGTGGAGCAGGTGGCGTAGTCGACCATCGCCTCGCTCGTCGCCACATGATCAACGAGTTCCGTCGCGGTCGGTTGCGCCAAGACCAAGTCTGCGATGCGCACCCGGAGTTGATTCGCGCGGCGAAGAACATCGGGACCGAAGCGAGTAGCGCATGCCCGATTTGCGCCGAGCCAGGTTTGCGCCTGGTGACGTACGTGTTCGGCCCGCGTTTACCAGCGCACGGTCGCTGCGTCAGCACCGCCAAGGAACTGAATACGCTGAATGCGCGTTCCGAAGAACTCACCGCCTACGTCGTTGAGGCCTGCGTCGATTGTCGCTGGCATCACCTGTTGCGCGTGCTGCCTGTTGGTCGCGGCAAGCCACGGCGCGTCGCCGCCAACTCGTGACCGACTCGCCCGACGCGATCCGGCACCTGTTCGTCTACGGAACGTTGCAGCCGGGCGAGTCGCGCTGGCACGAACTGGCGAAGTTCGTGCACGGTGAGGGTGTACGCACGACTGTGCCCGGCATGGTTTACGACACGGGTTTGGATTACCCGGCTGCAAAGTTCTCGCCAGCTACACCCGACGATCTGATTCAGGGTCGCGTTTACGAGTTCGACGACGCGCAACGTGAGGCAGCACTTGCGCGTCTAGATGTTGTCGAGGGTGCCGAGCGCGGCATGTATCAGCGTGTTGTGGTTCGCACGGCCGCAGGGACGCAGGCATGGGCGTACGAGTGCGGCGACGACTCGCTACTACTGCGTCGACTGCCAGATGGAGACTGGTTGCTGCGTTAAGCAGCGGCGCGCCAGCCGATCTCGGTGTCGTCGGGCCGGTAGTGATGCCATTGGCCATTTGGGTCGCGCCAGGTTCGGTACCCGCGCGATTTCCATCGGTTGTGATGGCCGCAAGCCGGACCACCATTGCTCGCCGCGGTCGGGCCGGCGTTGGAAAACGGCAGCACATGATCTGCTTCGCATTGAGACGCCGGGCGGTAACAACCCGGCCAGATACATCGGTGACTGACCAGCATTACCGCGTCGCGCAAAGCGCCCGTGAACAGCCGTTGTTTGCGGCCGACATTGACGACAACGCCGGCTGAATCGAGCACTATCCGTCGCACCTGGCCGAGTGCGGCAGCGACCAGCATGTCGTTGGGGTCGATGACCACCCCGTCGGCGGTCTCGCAGCGATGTGCCGGATTCGAAGGATCGAGTGGTTCCGGTCGTTCGCCGAGAGCGCGTCGCAAATGGTGCTCGAAGAGTTCGTAACCGACGACGAGGTTGACCACTGGTTCGCCAGTCGGAGACTGGTCCGACGTAGCAGCCGCGCCGACCATTGCCTTGAAGGCGTCGTAGCGGCGTTGTGCATCGGTGCGCTCCATCAACGCCGGGACCATCGCTTCGCCGTGCAATGCGACGCCCGCTTCCCAATCGGCGAGCCATTCGCTGCGACAGAACTGCTCGAACACCTCCATCAACTCGACAGCGGAGGCAGTCCCGCCGTTGGCATCGAAGTAGAAGCGTTCGCCGACAATGGACATGTGTGCGTTGCGGTCGCGATGGGCGCGTTCGTGATCGTCGTGCGCGCCGTCGGCATCGGCCAACGCTTCCCAATGGGCGAGCATCGTGATGTAGTCGTCGTAATCAAGTAGCGACGCCTGCGAGACGAGCAAATCTTCGGATGCGTCGAGATGCTCAACGACTCGTGGGTTGCCGACCACCTGCGCGAGCGCATGCATCTGCGCCACACCCAACTCACCCGCCTCTGCGGCGGTGGCCGCCGATTCGAACCGGGCAAGCATGCGACCCGCTTTCAGAAACCGCGCAGCTTCGCCACCAGACCAGTTGCATGCGGCGCGCCCCCACGCCTTCGCCGACCGATGCCCATCGCCGGCGAACGCATTCGCCGTGTCGACCCGATGCACCAGCGTCGCCAACGCAGCCTCCGCCCGGCGCCGCTCGCCATCGAGCCTGCGCGCCAACGCCTCGAGATCGGCGGGCAGCATTCCGGCAATCTCGGCGGTGGTTGGCACTTGAGAACTCATGTACGAAGTATTTCAGAGAGGTCTGACAGAGATACTCGGATCGACCTAGAAGGGGCTGGACCTAGAGAG
>JAYVVU010000035.1:0-2424 GCA_043786755.1 Actinomycetota bacterium | reverse complement strand
GAACGCAGACGCGCCAGGCGACGGTCGATGTCGAAGTCGCCGGTGCCGTCATTCCAGCCGGCGACGCAGTAGCGGCCGTGGTTGCATCCGCATGCCGTGACGAAAGCAAGTTCCCGAACCCTGATGAGTTCGATCTATTCCGAGCCGAGGGCGAGCACGCCGCCTTCGGTTTCGGCAGCCACTACTGCACCGGTCACTGGTTTGCGCGCCATCAGATTCGAATCGCGCTAGAAGTCCTGCTCGAACGCATCCCCCAAATGCAGCTACCCGAAGGATTCGTGCCCACGTTCGTCGGCTGGGAATTCCGCGCGCCAACCTCCCTACCCGCCGTCTGGTGAGTGACGACGGATCGTCATTCGAGGGTTTCCTGCCTGCGCACAGGCACGTAACCCTCGGACGAACTAGGTCGCGAGCTTTCGAACCCATCGAGCGGTTAAGACCAGCAACACGACGCTGACGACGAAGCCGAATCCGTAGCACCATCGGCGGCCGCCCAGAATGACGGCGACAAGGCCAACCCAGTACGGCATTGAGGCAAACACCCAGCGGACCACAACGATGCCGTCCGTAGATATCGACTTCTTTGCTCGCGACGCCATGCGTGGCCACAACACCCAGACAAGAATCGAGTAAGCGCCAAACAACGCGGCGCCAATCGCCACAACTGAATTCGACTGCTTCTCACCCATCAACACTGTCCGAAGCGCGCTGTTCATCAGCAACATCAGCAGAAGCGTTGTGGTGAGCCACACATAGGGCGCTCGACGCATCGACGCGCCGACCCGGTCGTAAACGGCGAGCACATTCATGGAGTCGGTGCTCCCCACTCGCCGTTTTTCATCAGCGTGCGACCGCTTAGTTCGTTCGCCTCGCGCCATGCCTGGATTTGGACTGGCTTCAACTCGAGCAGGCGATAGTCATCCGCGTTCGAATCCCCACTCGGGTCCCAGCCGGATTGTTCGGCGAACGCGCGCACTAGCTCAGAGGGCGCTACCGGCAGCGCGTGATCGGCCTTCAACTCAGCGAGGACCATGACAACATCGCGCGTGGCACCGATGCCGAGTCTCGCTCGGCGAGACGACAACAGGTTTTGAACCGTTGCGGATCGGGACTCTGTAACCAGCACGATGATCCCGTCTCTCCAGCCAATCGATAGCGGCACCATGTGTGCGACGCCGTCTTTAGCTGCCGTTGCAACCCACGCATCGGCCTGGCTTGCGGCCAATTGCGCCAGGGTGTCGGCCTTGCGTTGCTCGAAGGCACGGGGTGCCGCCATTTGCCCACGGTAGCCTGACTGCCCAATGAGCCAGTTGAAGAACCGCCTACATGCCCTGACGTTGCTCGACCGCGCGTTTGCCGCCATCACCGACGACGAACTCGCCGCGATCATCGCAACACTGCCGGAAGACCACGTCGCAGCGCTCGACGAACTGTGCGGTGCCCGTGAGGGCGGCTTCACCGACGTCGCCGCCCGTAACATCGCGGTGCGCGCCACCGCCGCACGCGGCCGCATGAGTGGCGAGCTCGAAACGATCTCCACGCTGGTGTGCGATCCGTGCCTCGAGAAGTGCATTGAGCTACTGGGCGACAACGCCGAAGATCCGACGGAGGATCAGCTGCTGAAAGTGACACCGAAGCTGATCAAGGACTTCGGTCTGCCCTCGACTCGTCTGATGATTGCTTCATCGATCGCCGGCGAGGCACCGGCCAGCGAGATGCTCGCCCGCCTGCTGAAGCACGATGCGAAGTTGGCCTTGCCGCCCGTCGAGTTCGCCACCATCGCTGCGCTTCCCGCGCGCACGGCCGACGACGAAGTGAAGGCCAAGCGCAAGGCCGCCAAGGAAAAGAAACAGGCCGAAGCGAAAGCCCGTCGCGAACAGCAGCTAAAAGCCAAGCACCGCTAAACGGCGCTTTACGTAAACGCTGTCGGGCTGTGACTCGGTGCCTGCCTGCGTCCGGGAACGAGGTTCTTGACGCAAACGGTCAGTCGAGGAGGGTTAGTTTTCCTTGTTCGTGGTGTAACAGCCAGGCCTTGGCGTCGAGGCCGGCGGCGAAACCGACGAGCTTGCCGTTGCTGCCGACTACGCGGTGACACGGAACGATGATGCTGATCGGGTTCCGACCGTTCGCCGCGCCGACTGCGCGCGACTTGCGCACGTCGCCGAGCCGGCGAGCCTGCTCGCCGTACGAGATGGTCGAGCCGAACGGGATGCGACGCAGTTCGAGCCAGGCTGCGAGTTGAAACTTGGTCCCGACCGGATCGAGCGCGACGTCGAACTGCTGACGATCGCCAGCGAAGTACTCCGATAGCTCACGCTGTGCCTGCTGCAACACGGTGACGGCACGCGCGTCGCCTTCCGGTGCCAACGGCACGTACTCGGCGTCGTCTTCGCGCAACGCAACAAACTCGCTCGGCCACAACAC
>JAYVVU010000034.1:0-2426 GCA_043786755.1 Actinomycetota bacterium | reverse complement strand
CAACGACTAGGTCGGGGCACAGACGAGCAGCAAGCGATGCGTTGGTTGTCAGCACGACTCGGTCGAACTTCTCGCTGCCACCCGCGGTCGCGATCGATAGCTGATCGCCGCTGCGCTCGATGCGTTGCACAGGAGTGGACAGCCGAACGTCGACACGAGCGGCGGCAAGGGTTTCACCGAAGGCGGCGAAGACTCGTGAGTAACCACCAGATACGTAGCCCGTCTGCCGCGCGGCAAGGAGACGTTTGATCGTCGCCCAGATGAACGCAGCCGATGCTTTCGGGTACGCGTCGCCGAGCTTGGCGCGCAGCAGTGGCTTCCAGAAGGCGTCGAACGCCGAGTTGCCACTCCATCGACGCAGCCAGCGCTCGACTGTCACCCGTTCCATGCGGCGACCGTTGCGAATCTGCGAGCCGATCACCATCGTCGCGGCCAGGCGGCCCCTGTCGATCAACGACAACCCTGGCAGCTTCAGGAACTCGAGCGCATTGGATACCGAGCGCAATACGTGGTCTGTGCCGTAGTAGCCGGTCTTGGTCTTAACCCAACGCAGCTCGTCGTCTGCGATGCCAGCGTCGCGATACATCGCGAGCGTGCGCGTGTCCGACAACAGCGTGACGTGATAGTGCCGATCCCAGGTGACGTCTCCGACCTGCCACGGCGAAGCGAGACCGCCGAGCACATCGCCCGCTTCGTACACAGTGACGCGATGACCAAGGCGCGCCAGCCGCAGAGCGAGCGTCAGCCCAAGCGCGCCAGCACCGACCACGGCCCATCGCTGCGACGATTCGACCGGCTCGGGCATCCGGCCAGCATACGGACGACGTCAGTAGGCTGGGCTGATGGGGCCGCGTCGTTCAAACACGGTCACGGCATGGTCCGCCGACGCCACGGCGATTGTGGAGCCCGGTTCGAACATTGGCCACGGCACACTCATCTGGCATCACGCACACGTGCGCGCAGGCGCAACGATTGGCGCCAACGCGTCGCTTGGCAAGAATGTGTACGTCGACACCGACGTCACGATCGGATCGAGAGTCAAGATTCAGAACAACGTCAGCGTCTACCGAGGCGTGACAATCGCCGACGATGTCTTCCTTGGCCCGTCGTGCGTCTTCACGAACGATCGCTACCCACGGGCATCGAACACCGACTTCCAGGTTGTGCCCACGCTTGTGCAGCGCGGCGCCTCCGTTGGCGCCAACGCGACCATCGTGTGTGGGGTCACCTTGGGCGAGTGGTCGGTGGTCGCTGCCGGCGCCGTCGTGACGAAGGATGTTGCGGCACACCAGCTCGTCGCAGGCTCGCCCGCTCGTTCGGCCGGTTGGGTCTGCGAATGCGGCCGAGTCGTTTCCCGCGAGGCAGCGCCGCCAGCATCCTTCGATTGCGGCCACTCCGAGGCGGCGCAAGCTTGATCCCGATCTCGGTTGTAAAGAGCAGCCCAGAAGCCGAGAAGCTCGTTCTGCAGGTGCTGCGGTCAGGAATGTTGACGCAGGGCGCAATGGTGCAGCGCTTCGAGGCGCTTTGCTGCGAGATGACGGGCGCGCGGCACGCGATCGCGGTCAACAACGGCACGACTGCACTAGTGGTGGCTCTTGAAGCCTTGCAACTCAAACCCGGCGACGAAGTCATCACCAGCGCGTTCACCTTCGTCGCCACTCTCAACGCGATTCTCGAAGCCGGAGCCACCGCTCGCTTCGCCGACATCGACGCCGACGACTTCAACATCAACCCGACGGCCGTAGCCGACAGGGTCACTGACCGCACACGCGTGTTGCTGCCCGTGCACCTGTTCGGTCAGCCGTGCGATCTGGCACCGCTCACCGCGCTTGGACAGCAAGGCGGACTCGCAGTAATCGAAGACGCCGCGCAAGCACACGGTGCGACCTACAACGGGGTTCGGGTAGGCACCACACCCGGACAGGCAACGTTCAGCTTCTACGCGACGAAGAACTTGCAAAGCGGCGAGGGCGGAGTGATCACAACCGACGACGACGCGCTGGCCGATCGGCTGCGCCTGCTGCGCAACCATGGCATGAAGGCGCGCTACCAATACGAGTTACCCGGGCACAACTACCGGCTCACCGAGCTTGCGGCAGCGGTTGCAATTCCGCAGTTCGCGCAGCTAGCCAACATCACCTCGGCACGAACCACGAACGCGGCGTACTTCTCGCAGAACCTCGCCGGGCTCGACGGGGTCGTCACTCCAACTACGCACCCCGACAGGACTCACGCGTGGCATCAATACACGCTGCGCATCACGGCCGACTGCGCAGTCGCGCGCGACGAGGTCGTGCGTCGGCTCAACGAGGCCGGAATCGGCGCGGGCATCTACTACCCGCGAGCCGTGTACGACTACGACTGCTATCGCAGTCACCCGCGCGTCGTGATCGATGGCGGCCATGCAACCGCCACCAGAGTTGCGA
>JAYVVU010000033.1:0-2429 GCA_043786755.1 Actinomycetota bacterium | reverse complement strand
CGCCGCGATGCGTTGGAGCTACGGGCCCGCTAGACCTCGTCGATTGGGTCTATGCCGGTGATGCCTGGCAGGACGCGGAGTTCATCGATCGCCTTTTGTGGGACGGCGCTGTCGGTGTCGAGCACCATCAATGCGCTACCGCCACCTTTGGTGCGACCCACCGCCATGTTGGAAATGTTGACCGCGTAGTTGCCCATGGTCGTGCCGACTACGCCAATCATTCCGGGCCGGTCGTCGTTGCGCACCAGCAGCAAGTGCCGTGACGGCGGAACTTCGACGCTGTGATCGTCGACCATCACGATGCGTGGCTCCATGCGCAGGCCAGCGAGTGTGCCCGCCAGCGAGTGGCCGCACGACGAGCGCAATGTGATCTTGTTGCGGTAGTCGTCGCTTGTTGCCGTCTTCCAGTCGCTAACGGCCATGCCGACGCTCGCCGCGAGCATCGGAGCGTTCACGAAAGTGACTGGTTCGTCGTTCACCGCGCCGAGCAAACCCTTTAGCACCGATAGCTGCAGAATGCGCGTGTCGTACTCGGCGATCTGGCCCGCGAACGCGATCTCCAATGTTGCGGGCGCACCGCGGCACAATCCGGCCATCAGGCGGCCCATGCGCTCGGCGAGTGGAAGAAACGGTCGAACCGTCGCCGATGCCTCTGCCGCGTCGATGTTGACCGCGAACGGAACGAACTCGCCGGCAAGCGCGAGCTGCACCATTTCGGCGATCGTGTCGCTGGCCTTGTCTTGCGCCTCACGCGTCGATGCACCGAGGTGCGGCGTGACGACCACATTGTCGAGCTGGAACAACGGCGAGTCAGTGACGGGCTCGTTGGCGAATACATCGAGCCCGGCGCCAGCGATCTGCCCGCTGCTGAGCGCGTCGAACAGCGCGGCCTCGTCGATGATGCCGCCGCGCGCGGTGTTGACGACACGCAAGTGCGGTTGCGCGAGCGCCAGCATTTCATTGCCGATCAGGCCCTTTGTGTCGGCAGTAAGCGGAAGGTGAATGGAGAGAAAGTCGCTGCGGCGCATGCAGTCGACGAGCGGCGTCAACTCGACACCGATCGACTGCGCTCGCTCGGCAGAGATATACGGGTCGTACGCAATCAGGCGCATGCCGAATGCTGCGCACCGCTGGGCCACCAACGCGCCGACGCGACCAAGACCGAGAATCCCCATCGTCTTGCCGTAGAGCTCGACGCCTTCCCAACGACTGCGCTCCCAGCGACCGCTCTTCAACGACGCGTGCGCCTGCGGTGTGTTGCGTGCTGTGGCGAGCAGCAGCGCGATCGCTTGTTCGGCGGCCGAGACGACGTTCGATTGCGGCGCGTTGACAACCAACACGCCCTGGCGCGTCGCTGCCGGCACATCGATGTTGTCGAGCCCGATACCCGCACGACCTACGACGACGAGTTCCGGCCCAGCGGCCAGCACCTCACTCGTCACCTTCGTCGCTGAACGGACGATCAGAGCATTGGCATTCTTGACCGCGACCAGCAGTTCAGCGGGCGCCAGGTCCTGTCGCACATCGACGCGATGGCCTGCCTTGCGCAACAGTTCCAACCCGTTATCGGCAATGGCCTCGGTTACGAGTATCTGCGCCATCGGGACAAGTTACGGCACCCGCCGTAAAGTGCACCCCTTGGTGAACACATCGTCAATCTCGATTCCGAGCGACCTGCTGCCCAGCGACGGGCGCTTTGGCTGCGGGCCTTCCAAGATCCGCCAGGAAGCGATCGACGCGCTGACCGCGGCCGCGCCGACGTTGCTGGGCACCTCGCACCGCCAAGAGCCGATCCGCCAGTTGGTTGGTCGTGTGCGGGAAGGCCTACGTGAGTTGTTCGCACTGCCCGACGGCTACGAAGTCATCCTCGGCAACGGCGGCACGACAGTGTTCTGGGATGCTGCCACCTTCGGGTTGATCCGCAACAAGAGCCAGCACGTTGCGTACGGAGAATTCTCGGCGAAGTTCGCGCAAGCGTCGAAATCTGCACCGCACTTGGGCGCACCATCAATCATCGAGGCCGCGCCGGGCACCCGTTCCCATGCGGTGGCGGAAGCCGGCATCGATACGTATTGCCTGGTGCACAACGAAACCTCAACCGGCGTGATGTCTGCGGTTGAGCGCCCGGCTGGAACCTCCGCAGCCAACGACGAGCTCGTGCTGGTCGACGCAACGTCTGCCGCCGGTGGGCTACCGGTGAAGGCGAACGAGTTCGACTGCTACTACTTCGCTCCGCAGAAGTGCTTCGCGTCAGACGGTGGGCTGTGGATCGCGCTGTGCTCGCCGGCAGCAATCGAACGCATCGAAAGCATCAAACAGAGCGGACGTTGGCAGCCGGCCTCAACCGACATTTCGATCGCGCTCACGAATAGCCGGCTGAACCAGACGTACAACACTCCCGCACTGGCAACGCTGTTCCTGCTCGCCGA